>JAJQAW010000119.1 GCA_021203585.1 Rikenellaceae bacterium | reverse complement strand
TGATATTATATTTCTTTCCTTCTTCGTGGATCGTATGCTTAAGCTTACTTTTAATTTCCTGTTCAATCCGATAATAAACTTCTGGCCTAACCTCTGCTAACGGTGAATCTTCTTCAAATTCAAAAGAAAGTTCGATAAGATTTCCGTCGACATCTATGACAAAAAACAAAATCATTAAATCTCTGTCGGCTCTTAATTTCTGAATCAGTTGTTGACCCAATTCATTCCGGATGGCATCGGTTATTATAAATGAATTTAAAGGAGTAACCTAATCATTGGCAGTTCTCAAAGAATTTAATGGATCACTATTTTCTACTGTTCCGCTGGAATATTGCATCTCGACATTTTCATATCGATTTGAGTTAAGGTATATTCTGGTAAATCTTCGATCATGGTTACAGTTGTAAGTAATATCTTCGTAAGTTGCCGTTGTACCCTGATAAAGAGATTGAGCATTCAATTCACTCCAACCCTATACCAATAAAAGAAATAATAAGCTGTATATTTTCGTGATTTTTTAGTTTTAATATTAACACCCGGAAGATAACTTTGTCAAGTTATCGATATAATTTTGATCACCGCTATTATATCCGTACTTACTGCTCGTTTGGTTTATGAGTTTGGCATATTCCTGAAAATCAGCATAAAAACCATTCTTTCTAATTGTGTAATCTTGATTAAGATTTCTTTCCATATAAAACAAACAATTTCCGGCTTCGTCATTTCTATAGTAATCTCTAGCACTTGGATTCTTCCTTACATCGTATGAGTATCCGGCTAGTTTGGCTTCTGCTTCGAGGTTTGCACCGTTTAGGCTCATGTTGATTCCTCCGTTGGCTTGCTGATAGGCGTGAAAAAGTTCATGTACCAGCGTGGTGCCGTTGTCGGAGAAATCCCGCATGGGAATGGTGTTGGTCTGCGGATCGTATTGACCGGAATAGGGGATGGAGACATCGTACTCAATCGATACGCCTTTGTTTTCCATGGCCTTCAGTAATTGACTGGCCATGCAGTCGGCCATCATATCCTTGATCCAGGCCAGCAGTTGCTTCCATTGATTTTCCGTCAGATTCTTATTGTTCAGCACCTTTTCGGCCTGGGAGGAAGTGGCGTCGCCTCCTCCGGTTCCGATTCCGCCGTCAATCGAACCGCCTCCTCTGCCTCCAATCAGAATGGGGCCGCCGCCTCCTCCGCCGCCGGGAGCGGTTACTTCCACTTCTTCGATATCTCCTCCGTCGATATCGTAATTTCGGGTCCGCGGCCACAGATAGATTTCGATCTGTTTGAACATTTTGCGGTAATTGCGCCGGAAGCTCTCCACGCTGGGAACCGTAAACCAGCAGAATCCCCATTCATACCGGCCGTCGATCACTTTGTCCACACCCAGCAATTGGAAAGTGACCATATCGGTAAACGCTACCCGGCCGGTAAAATTTACCATAGACCCCTTCATTTTTCAGGTACCGCTCCACGACGCTGTTTTTGTGGGTAGAGTAGTATCCTTTGGAGGGAATCAATGTGAGGTAGGTGCCTTCAAAGGCACCCGAGCGGTCCACCGTGATACATAAGAGTGGATAAACAGGTACATGATAAGTGCGTTCGATCGAATCCCGCAAGACTTGTTCACGGGCCAGGTAATAATGCTGCACATAGAGCGGAACATAAATCGACCGGGTATCCTTTTCGGTTTTCACGATGGCTTTTTCCCATCGAGGGGTTACCTCGCCGGGAGAACCGAGGTTGGGATCCTGAACCAGGATCCCTCGGGAAAAAGCTTCCTTGACGGCCTGCTTAAAATAGGCGCGGGCCTCGGTAACAATCGCTTCCTGTGGGGAGGATTTCTCGGACAACGAATCCTCCTGTTGACAGGAAGCCCATCCAAAAAATGCTATTAGCAAACACAGGGATTTGAGTGAAGGTTTCATTATTTCATTGATGTTAGGTTATCCATTAGTTGGAGGCGAATCATGCACCTTGCCGGAAAAAGTAAGGACAGAGTCCTGTACGGATAGGGTTAGTTCCGGAATGGGCAAGTTACTCATTAATTTTCGGAATTCAAATTGTCTTTTTCGATGGACCGATAGCCCGCTAAAGGAGGGAATACGGACTCATTGAAACACCCATCGCGAACTCAAAAGGTTCGCGATGGGTGTGTCTGCTACCGAGCGGAATTGTATTGGTTTAGCTGTGCCGCTTGATTAACTCTTCTTCGATATCGGTCAGTGAGAACCCTTTGTGGGCCAGCAAAACCAGGTAGTGGTACATCAGATCGGCCGCTTCGTAAAGCAGGCGTTCGTCGTTGCCGTCCACCGCTTCGATCACGGTTTCGACCGCTTCTTCGCCGACCTTCTGGGCGACTTTGTTGACCTTTGCCGAGAATAATTTCGTGGTATAAGAACCTTCGGGCATGTCGATCTTCCGCTGTTGGATCACCCGCTGCAGTTCACCGATAAAGCCTTCGCTTTCCCGTGTGCCGAAGCAGCTTTTCTCGCCGGTATGGCAGGTCGGCCCAATCGGATCGACACGGATCAACAGTGTATCGTTGTCGCAATCCTTAGCGATGCTTTTCACGATCAGAAAATTCCCGCTGGTTTCCCCTTTAGTCCAAAGCCGGGATTTAGTACGGCTAAAAAAAGTAACTTTTTCTTCGGCAAGGGTTTTGTTGTAGGCTTCCTCGTTCATATATCCGAGCATCAGTACCTGCAAAGTACTGTCTTCCTGGATAATCACCGGAATAAGCCCGTCGGCATTCTTAGCCGCATTCAATTCACTAAATTGTATCATAAGTTTGCACATTAAAATTATTCCCAGCACGTTTATCGACATCTCGGCGGTAGTCGCACGCAGTGCGATTTTAAATGATAAAATTTGTGTTGAGAGCTTGCTCTCATAAGGAAATTTTATCATTTTAAAACCCACAGGCAACGCCTGTGGGCCGGCGAGATCACCGACTATTTAAAAGTTTTTGGGGCGCCTTTTTTCAAAAAGGCGCGATTTTGGGCACTTTTTTAAAAAGTGCCAGTTCCAGGCTGTTATTTTAGGCGAACGGGTACTCCCTGTTCGTGGAGTTGTTGTTTGAGGTCGCCGATTCGGATTTCTCCGTAGTGGAAAATGCTGGCGGCCAGGGCCGCGTCGGCTTTTCCTTTTGACAATACTTCTACCATGTGTGCGGCGTTTCCGGCTCCGCCGGAGGCTACGATGGGGATGGAAAGCATTTGTGACAGGTGGGCAAATGTTTCTATCGGATATCCGTTTTTGGTTCCGTCGTGATCCATCGACGTGAATAATATTTCGCCTGCTCCGCGCTCTTGTGCTTCTTTGGCCCAACTGAATAATTCTTTATCCGTCGGTTGTTTACCGCCGTGGGTGGTTACGGTCCATTGTCCGTCCATTTGCTTGGCGTCGATGGCTACCACTACAAATTGCGAACCGTATTTTTCCGCCAGTTCGCTGATCAGCTGCGGGTATCTTACGGCCGCGCTGTTGACCGTTATCTTATCGGCACCGGCACGGAGTAAAGGACCGGCATCGTCGATGGAACTGATTCCACCGCCGACGGTGAAGGGGATGTTTATATTTTCTGCGATCCGTTTGACCAGGTCGGCGAAGGTTTTGCGGCCTTCTATGGTGGCACTGATGTCGAGGTATACCAACTCGTCGGCTCCTTCTTCGGCGTATCTTTTTCCAAGTTCCACGGGGTCGCCTACGTTGCGCAGTTCGAGGAAATTGATTCCTTTTACCGTCTGGCCGTCTTTGATATCGAGGCAGGGTATTATCCGTTTTGCAAGCATTTTTTCAGGTCTTCCATCGTGATCCGGCCTTCGTAGATGGCTTTGCCTATCACGACGCTGCGTAATCCGAGTTCGTTTAATTGATAAAGGTCTTCGATGCACGAAATTCCACCGCTCACCGTGACGTTTACCGTGTCGTATTTTTGTTGCAGGCGGGTATACAGTCCGAAATTCGGACCGCCGAGCATGCCGTCTTTGGAGATGTCGGTACAAATGGTCTGGCTCAGTCCGTCCGGCAGGAAACGGTCGATCAGATCGTCCACACTCATCTCCGAGCATTCCAGCCAGCCGTGTATGGCAATTTTTTCCTCCCTGATATCCGCACCGAGAATTACACGTTCCGGGCCAAACTGCCTGAGCCAGCCGGAGAACGCTTCGGGTTCCTTTACGGCGTTGCTTCCGCAGATTGCCCGGGTGGCACCGGCATTGCAGACCTCCTTCAGGGCCTGCTCCGATTTAATACCACCGCCGTACTGGATGTCCAGCGCTGTTTTTGCGGCCACGCGTTCCAACACCCGGAGGTTTACCGCGGCGGGGTGTGATTCCTTCGCTCCGTCCAGGTCCACCAGGTGGAGACGCTGTACGCCGATGTCTTCGTACCGTTTGGCTACTTCCAACGGGTTTTTGAAATAGGTCGTCTGCCGGTCGTAATCGCCCTGGGTCAGGCGGACACATTCGCCGCCGATCATGTCTATGGCCGGGATGATCGTTATCATAGTTCTAAAAAGTTCTTTAAAATCTGTTCGCCGATCGGTCCGCTTTTTTCCGGATGGAACTGGGCGCCGAAAAAGTTGCCTTTATTTACCGACGCGCTGAACGGTTGTCCGTAATGGCAGGCAGCAATAGTATTTTCATTGGTTTCTACCGCGTATGAATGGACGAAATACACATAACTGTTTTCATCGAGCCGTTTGTATAAAGGCGTGCGAAGATCGTATATGCCGTTCCATCCCATGTGCGGTACTTTCAGTCCGGGAAGATCGAAACGCCGGACGGCATTGTCGAAGATGCCGAGGCATTCCGTGTCCGCTTCTTCGCTCCAGGCACACATGATCTGCATGCCCAGGCATATTCCTAATACTGGCTGTGTCAGGGCTTTGACCGTGTCGATCAAGCCTGCCGCGCGGAGTTTTTCCATCGCCGGGCGGGCGGCTCCGACACCGGGCAGGAGCACTTTTTCCGCGTTTTTTATCTTTTCCGGGTCGGCGGTCAGCTGGTACTCGGCTCCCAGACGGGCAAACGCGTTCATAACGGATTGCAGGTTGCCGGTATCGTAATCGATTATCGTTATCATAAGGTTCCTTTACTGCTGGGCAGTTGTAAGCGAAGGGCGTTGCGGTGGATGGCCATTTTCATGGCCCGGGCGAAGGCTTTGAAGACGCCCTCTATTTTGTGGTGTTCATTTTCTCCGGTTGCCGTGATATGGAGGTTGCACTGGGCCGCCTCGCACAGGCTTTTGAAGAAATGGCGGAACATTTCGGTCGGTACGTCACCGATCTTTTCCCGTTTGAACTCTACGTTCCAGAGAAAATCGATGCGTCCGCCGAAATCGAGCGTCACCGTGGCGTCGCATTCGTCCATCGGCAGGGCGTAGCCGTAGCGTTCGATGCCCAGTTTGCTTCCGAGCGCCTGATGGATCGCTTGTCCGAAGACGATGGCCACATCCTCTATGGTGTGGTGTTCATCCACGTGCAGATCGCCTCTTACGGACAGATCGATCGCAACGCCGGCGTGGTGGACGATCTGTTCGAGCATGTGGTCGAAGAAGTTTAGCCCCGTCGAGATATTGTTTTTACCCTGTCCGTCCAGGTCGAGGGTCAGGCTAATGTCTGTTTCCCTTGTTTTTCGGGCGATGGTAGCTGTACGGTCACCGCAGCGCAGGAACGTATAGATCTCGTTCCAGTCGGTGGTAGTCAACGCGGTATGTGCTTCTACACCAGCTTCTTTAGCCATTTTCCGGCCTTTTTCTTTCGATTGGAGCAGGATGCCTTTGGCACCGAGGTTTTTGGCCAGGATGATATCGGTGATGCGGTCACCTATCACGTAAGAATTTTTCAGGTCGTAATCGCCGGTCATATATCCGGTGAGCATGCCGGTTCGGGGTTTGCGGTTCGGGGAATTTTCCTCTTCGAACGACGGGTCGATGTGCATGCCCTGAAAGCGAACGTTTTCGCCTTCCAGCGTTTTCAGCATTTTGTTGTGCGCGGGCCAGAAGGTGTCTTCCGGGAAGGAATCCGTGCCCAGGCCGTCCTGGTTGGAGACCATGGCCAGTTCATAGTCGAGGGTGGCGATGCGGGACAGGGCACCGATGGCGCCGGGGTAGAATTCGAGTTTTTCCAGGCTATCCACCTGGTAGTCGAGGGGCGGTTCCATGATAATGGTTCCGTCACGATCTATAAAAAGCACTTTCTTCATAGCAAATGCAGTCATGAGATTCGAAGAATCTCTCAAAAGTTTACCTACGGTTTCCTCCTTCGCACCTCGGCTGAGTTCGAGCAAGCTCGACTCCGCGCTCGGTTTGTCGTCGGTTTTGGTGTCGCTTTTTTCAAAAAGCGACGATTTGGGCGACTTTGCCCTTGGCTTCCTCTTTCGCACCTCGGCCATTCAAGCAAGCTTGATGGCGCTCGGTTTGGCGTCGGTTTTAAAAGTCGCAGTTCCAGGCTGTAGTAACCCGGAGGGTACGGGAGCAAATCGCCGCGCGCGGGCCAATAAATCCGAACACTCGCAGGGGGGTAAATTATTACTGAGCCCGCAAAATCTCCATCAGCCTGCGGTTCTCCTGCGGAGTACCGACAGTAAGCCGTAAACACCCTTCGCATCCTTCAATGCGTGAGCGGTCACGGACAATTACCCCTTCGTTAATCAATATAGTATACAATCCCCGCGGATCCTCCACCCGAACCAAAATAAAATTGGCATCACTCGGAAAGACTTTTTTGATCAGCGGAAGATTTGCGAGTTCTTTCAGTAGTATTTCACGTTGCCGGCGGATTTCGGCAACCTCTTTCCAAACCTGTTCTGTGTTTTGGAGATTATCCAGCACGATCTTCTGGGTGATCCCGTTGATGTTGTAGGGGTATTTTACCCGTGACATCATGGTGATAATTTCCGGATCGGCAAAGGCCAGCCCTAACCGCAGTCCGGCCATGCCCCATGCTTTGGAGAGAGTCTGTATGACCAGCAGGCGGGGGTACTCTTTCAATAAAAGGAGCATTCCCGGAGTACCGGCAAAGTCGATATAGGCTTCGTCAATCACGGTGATGCCGTTAAAATGATCCAGGATTTTTTTTACTTCTTCCCCGTCGAGCAGATTTCCGGACGGATTGTTGGGCGAACAAAGGAACACCGCACGGGTATTTTCGTCTGCCGTCTCTAAAATATCCTGTGCGCTGAGCTCGTAATTTTCATTCAATCGCACCTTACGTACTTCCACGTCGTTGGTGTGGGCGGCCACTTCATACATGCCGTAACTCGGTGCGATGGCTATTACATTATGGATTCTCGGTTCGCAGAATACCCGGTACACCAAATCGATGGCCTCGTCGCTGCCGTTGCCGATAAATATCCGGTTGGGTTCTACCCCCTTAATTTCCGAAATGCGTTGTTTCAGCACTTTCTGATGGGGATCGGGATAACGGTTGTAGCCGTTTTCGTAGGGGTTCTCATTGGCATCGAGATAGATACCCAGCTGGCCTTCGTACTCGTCGCGCGCGGTCGAGTAGGGGGCGAGGTTGCGGATGTTTTCGCGGAACAGTTTCCGGATCTCCATGATTTTTTACGGATTTGGAATGAATTGGACAAAAATAGGAATTAATTGATGAATTTTAGTCTTTCTGTTCAAAAAACAAGGTAATTCCGGGGTTTGTCCCGACGCGTAGTGACAGGCATTCTCGCGTCCGGCAGCCTGATTACAGGGATACGGCTAACATTTACTCGTCGATAGGGTTCGTGTGCCGTATGGGAAAAATCAGGTGACGGTTCAATTTTCCCAAGCCGGTATAATGATTCCAGCCGCAGACCGTCGGGTCACCGGTAAAAGAGTACAGAACCGAGGTGCAGTATTGGAACAACCCGAATGAATAGTTCAGGTATTCCGGTTTTATATCGTCTTCGAACGCATTAATCATTACGGCTTGGTTCTCAGTGATTCCTAACTGACTGCACAATCTTTGGGTTTGTTCCCGGGTGCGCGTGATCACGCAAGATCCCTCGTTCAGGTCATCGTCCAATTGCTGAATTGTTTGGTATCTGGATTTGCCGATCAGGTAATCCGAATAATTCACAATAAACGTAGGGATGGTTTTCAGCTGACGGTAAAAATACCAGCCGAAAGAGTGTTTCCACAACACTCTGTTTTTGGGAACTGCCAGCAGACCCGTCTGTCGGAAGGAACCGGTTGCCGGGTTGCTCCATTGGCAGACGATTTCTCCCCTCCATCTGTCATTATGTACCGTGAGGTAATCATTTTCGATATAATCCGGATTCAGCGGGTAATAATAGGGCCATCCTAACTTCAGGAACTTCTTCATTTCCGGATCATCGGTGGAAGATATGTCCTGGCGGACCCGCTCTTTTTCCTGGTTCCAATCGTATAGCATTAGGCACCGCCAGATTGCTTCATTGGTCTGAATGGGAAGTCGGAGTGATACTCCCGGTACGAATTCCCTGGAATCCGCCAGACCTATCTTTTCAGGGGAAGTTTGCAGAAGTTCCTGAAATTTTTGTGTCTGCATCACTTCCGACAAGTCGGGTATGGTTACTACAATCCGGTTGTCTACAAAATCCAGGGATACCCATTTTTCGGGGGGGGATCTAAAGCAGAGGTAGTTAGCTCAGGATGTCTTTGCTCCATAAATTTTTGTACCTGTTTGTTGTTCATCTCTCTTCTTTTTTTATTCCTTTATGCCGACAAATGTAAATCGACGGTTTAGTTTATCGAAATTAACGGGTACTAAAATGAACAATGCGAGCTGTTTTCTGGAAACGTTTGATTATTGCAAAAGGCACGGATTGTATTTGGGTACGGGAAACCCCGAATCCAAAATACTGATCATCGGAAAGGAATGCGCCGTCGAATCGAAAGAACAGGTCGATACGGATACGCTGAAACGTAGGGAGTACGAACTGCTGCACCAGAATCTCAACGGCTGGGAAGCGGTTATTTACCCGGAGAGATTTACCGCCGCACAGCGGACCCAGGCCTTTCCGGTTCTTTTTCCTCATCCGGGGCAGAAGAACAAACCGGACCGTAACCGGAACGGAGGCACGAGCGATACCTGGGTAAAGTACCAGAAGATCTGCGATGCGGTGTATCACCAGGGGGTACCCAGTGAGACGATCAATTTTCATGATCGGATATTTATTACCGAAATGAATCAAATACCTTCGGCCTGGAGTGCGCACCAGGATAAGTGGATGCGAAAAGAGTCTGTCGCCAGACGGCAGGTGATGTTCCGGGAGTGCCGGTTTTTCCAGCAGTTTCCGGTGGTTATTTTAGCCTGTGGTCCTTATCCCAGAGAGATGGGATTCGATATCGAGGAGACTTTCCGGGTGCAGTGGGACCGGCAAATCCGGGGAAAAGCCCGTCAATTTTATAACCTCCATCAGGCGAGTGATCACCGGATCGTCATTCATACCCGTCAGCTGAGTACGGATGTCAGCGACGGGCTGATTGAGAATCTCCGCAGGGAAATCGTTGCCTGCCTCTGATCAGAGAGAGTAAAACAAAGCGGCCGGAAGAAATTCCGGCCGCTTTGTTTTCGCTTTATCGATATTTCGATTACAGGATCTTGTTGAGTTTTTCTACCAATGCGTCTTTGGCTGCATATCCGACCTGGCGGTCCACCAGTTCGCCGTTTTTGCAAAATACCACGGTCGGGATGTTGCGCACGCCGAAATGAGAAGCCACCTCGTTGTTTTGATCCACGTCGCATTTGCCGATCACTACCGAGTCTTCGTACTCTTTTGCCAGGTCGTCGATGATCGGGGCGATCATGCGGCACGGTCCGCACCACTCAGCCCAAAAGTCGATAACTGCCGGTCTGTCGCCTGCCAGCAGGTCTTTGAAATTCGCATCTGTAATTGCCTGCGCCATAATTTATAATAGTTTAAACTGTTTTTGTTAAAAATTCCGTTAAATCAGCATACAAACATACAAAAAGCAGACCGGAAAATAAAATTATACGAGCAGATATTTTACCGCGTTTTGCTCAAAGTAATTGAGCAGGTCGTTCGAGATCATCACCTTGTGCATGCGGGAGGTCATGCCCAGCGAAACATCGTTGCGCGGGTCCCAGACCCGTACCCGGAGGGTTGTCTTACCGGGGTTTTCGGTGATCACCCGGGCGAACGACTCGGTGAAATCGGGAGTGATCTCATGCAGGGGCAGAGTGACCATCACTTCTTTCACCAGATTTTCCTGCGCATCGGCCAGCATCATGATGGCGTTGATCTTCGGTTCCAGTTCGTTTTCGTTGTAAGGTTTAGGAGTTACCCGTCCCCGTACCAGGAGGTAGTACTGCTCAAAGAAATACAGCCGGAACTGTTCGAAATCCTTGCCCCACAGGGTAAATTCGTAACTGTCCGAATAATCCTCGATCGTAATGCGCCCGTAGGGTTTTCTCTTCTGGGTCATCAGCGACTGTACTTTAGTGACCAGTCCGGCAATACAAAAATCTTTGTTTTTCAGTTTCGACAGATCATCGAAATCGCTGAGCGTGGTATTGCAGAATTTCTTGATGATCCCTTTGTATTCGTCCAGCGGGTGGGCCGAGAGGTAGATGCCGATCACTTCTTTCTCCCGGTTCAGCATCTCCAGTTTGCTCCACTCCTGACCCGGAGGAATGGGCGGCTTTTGGATTTCGGTCGTGCCGCCGCCCCCGAACAGGCTTTGCTGGGAGTTGTTGGCCTCTTCCTGTACCCGCGCCCCGTAACGGATGAGCGATTCGAGGAAAGTGGTCTCCTTGGAATCGATGGCAAAGAACCGGCTCCGGTTGAACTCCACCAGCGAGTCGAACGCACCGGCCAGCGCCAGGTTTTCCAACGTTTTTTTGTTGGCCGCCGTCAGGTTGATCCGCGTCACAAAATCGAAAATATCTTTGTACGGACCGTTTGCGGTGCGTTCTTCGATGATATTCTGAACCGCCGCTTCGCCTACGCCTTTGATGGCGGCCAGTCCGAAACGGACATTGCCTTCCTTGTCGACGGAGAAACGGGATACCGAGTGGTTTACATCCGGTCCTTTCACGTTCATGCCCATCCGTTTGCATTCGTCCATAAAGAAGCTGATCTTCTTGATGTCCGAGAGGTTCCGGCTGAGCAGGGCGGCCATAAATTCCGAAGGGTAGTGGGCCTTCAGGTAGGCGGTCTGGTAAGAGACATAGGCGTAGCAGGTCGAATGCGATTTGTTGAACGCATACTGGGCGAACGCTTCCCAGTCTTTCCAGATTTTCTCGCAGATTTTTTTGTCGTGCCCGCGCTCCACGGCCCCCTCCAGAAACTGATCTTTCATCTTGTCGAGCACCGCTTTCTGCTTCTTTCCCATCGCTTTACGCAGTACGTCGGCCTGACCTTTGGTGAAGCCCGCCAGTTTTTGCGACAGGAGCATGACCTGTTCCTGATAGAACGTAATCCCGTAGGTGTCCTCCAGGTATTCGGCCATTTCGGGCAGGTCGTATTCGATTTTTTCCTTGCCGTGTTTCCGATTGACAAACGACGGGATATAATCCATCGGACCGGGACGGTACAAGGCATTCATGGCGATCAGGTCCTCGAAACGGCTGGGCTTGAGCAGCCGAAGCCATTTTTTCATCCCCGGCGACTCGAACTGGAACAGCCCCGTCGTATCGCCCCGGCTGTACAGTTCGTAAGTTTCTTTATCGTATAACGATATATTGTCGATATCGACTTCGATGCCTTTGGAGTGTTTGATATTCTCCAGGGCGTCCTTGATGATGGAGAGCGTTTTTAACCCCAGGAAGTCCATTTTCAGCAGGCCGATGTCTTCCACAAACTTTCCGTCGTACTGCACGGCATACAGGTTCGAATCCTTGGCCGTGGAGAGCGGGATAAAGTTTTCTAGGTCGTCCTGTCCGATGATGATCCCGCAGGCATGGATGCCGGTCTGGCGTACGCAGCCTTCCAGTGTTTCGGCATACCTCAGGGTATTGCGGATCAGCGAATTTTCCGAATCCCGTTCGGCGTTCAATTCCGGCACTTCGGCATAGGCTTTGGCCAGCGAAATCCCTGGCCGCTCCGGAACCATCTTGGCCAGCCGGTCGGCTTCGGGCAGGGGCAGTTTCTGCACGCGGGCGATGTCCCGGATAGCCAGTTTGGCGGCCATCGTTCCGAAGGTAATGATATGCGCCACCCGTTTCTGCCCGTATTTTTCGACCACGTAGTTCATCACCAGTTCCCGGCCGTCCTCGTCGAAGTCGATATCGATATCGGGCATGGATATGCGTTCCGGGTTGAGGAAACGCTCGAACAGCAGGTCGTATTTGACCGGATCGATGTTCGTAATGCCCAGACAGTAAGCGGCCACCGACCCGGCGGCCGAACCACGGCCGGGACCGACCGATACGCCCATTTCCCGCCCCGCACGGATAAAGTCCCACACGATCAGGAAGTAGCCGGGGAATCCCATCCACTCGATGGTCTCCAGCTCGAACTGCAGCCGTTCGCGGGTAGCCTCCGCGATGGGTTGTCCATCCTTTTCGTACCGTTTTTTCGCCCCCTGCCAGGTGATGTATTCGAGGTATTTGAACTGTTTGGCGATCATCAGCGATTCCTGCGGTTCGGGAATCACATTCCATCCCTGACTTACGGCTTGGTCGATGGCTTCTACTGAGCCAGCCGAAGCGAGCGTGGCTTTGAGTCGGGCCAGTTCTTCGTCCGCCGCCGCCTTTCGATGCTCGTCCTTAATCTCCCCGACGTGTTTTTCGACGGTTTTCAGGTAAGAAGTTTTCAACCCTTCCACGTCCATAGCAAAATCTTCCGGGATCGGAAAATTCGGCATGAAGGGTTTGTGGCTCAAAGAGAATTGCTCGATTTTATCAGCCACTTCTAAGGTGTTGGCCAGCGCGTCGAGGTTATCCGGAAACAGCATTTTCATCTCGTCGTACGACTTGAAGTATTCCTGGGTGGTATACCGCATCCGGTTCGGGTCGTCCAGGTCTTTGCCGGTGTTCAGGCAGATCAGGTGGTCGTGCGCCATGGCGTCTTCGGCACGGGTGAAGTGGACGTCGTTGCTGGCGATCAGTTTGACGCCGTGTTTCCGGGCCAGCCCGACCAGCACCTCGTTCACCTTTTTCTGCTGCCGGTAGGTATCTCCGTCGATTCTCGGATCGCCGGATTTATGCAGCTGTAGCTCGATGTAGTAATCCTGCCCGTAAATCTCTTTGAACTCCTCGATCACCCGCGAAGCTTCGGCCAGGTTGTCCTTCATGATGGCCTGCGGAAGCTCTCCCCCCAGGCAGGCGGAGCAGCAGATCAGGTCTTCGCTGTATTTTCTTAATAATTCCTTGTCTACACGGGCATTGTAATAAAATCCTTCGGTCCAGGCGTAGGAGACCAGCCGGACCAGGTTATGATAGCCGTTTTCGTTTTTGGCGAGCAGGATCAGGTGGTGGCCGCTGCGGTCTTCGCGTTCGGTTTTGTCGAAGTGGGTGCGCTGGGCTACGTATACTTCACAGCCGAGGATGGGTTTAATCCCGGCATTGGTGGCCTCGGCGTGAAACTGTTTCACTCCGAACATATTGCCGTGGTCGGTGATGGCGATGGCCGGCATCCCCAGTTCGCCGGCGCGTTTGACGAGGGCTTTTACTCCCGATGCACCGTCGAGGATCGAGTACTGGGTGTGTACGTGAAGATGAACGAATTGCGACATGTGGAACTCTAAAAAATGATGTGCGGAACACTAAAAAATCCTTACAAAGTTAGTCAAAAGCCCCACATAACCCGGCATGGAAAATGCTTTTTTATTTCCTGAAAATAGCGTATATTTAAAGACCAAAGACTATAGATATGGATCACAGTGTATTAATCACGGTAAAACGGGTTAACAGTCAATCCGAGGCCGAAATCTTCCGCACCTTGCTGGAAGAAAACGGAATCCGAACGGCTCTGCTGGGAGAAATTGTCCATGACATTCTTCCGTTGGAAACGCTCGCGCCGATTAAAATCAAAGTGGCGGCCGAAGATGCGCAACGGGCCCGAGAGATTCTGGAGTCCGGTTTTGACGAATGCGACTTTCGCGAGCAGACTACCGGAAAAGGGCGCGGGGAAGAATAACGTACAAAAGCGGTACGCCGAATCGTGAGCTGCTCCGGTAGCGGAGAAGAAATTGGGAGCGAAAAGAGCTCCGGCAAACATCCGGTATCTTTTTTGTATCGATTTCCTGCACCATTTAATCAGAGCCATTATGGGATACCGAGAAGAATTGGAAAAACAGCTCGAGATGGCGGAAAAGCGTTTGAATCAGGCGACTGAAGATACGCCGCAGGAGATTCTCGATCATTACCGGAAGGATTACGACGATCTATCCTTCGAATTAAATAACCTGTACGACGATCCGGAAACTCAAAGCGAATAGTTTCCCCAAGGTCGCGGCAGGCCCTTCTGTTACGCTTTTATCACGGCGTTGGTGACTCTGTTTTCCGGTGATCGATCCCATCGGAGACGGTTTAATCGGAAACGGATGTATTTGAAAACCTGGACGGCAGCCGGCGTAGAGACGGAGCCAAACGGATTTTTTCTGAATGTTCCGGTGATCGGTTTGATCTGTATGGAGGCCGGCGTTTGATTTATTGCACTTCGGACTCGCCGCTCCGGTTTTCCGGGGGAGAGAGAATCGTTGTGGGTAAAGCGATCCGAGAAGTAGGACCGCAACGGATATTTGCTCGGCGGACGTCCGTACGATCGACCGCAAAGAGTTCGATCGGTAACTGTTTTACTCCTTTCTTTTTCTCGTTGCCTGGGTCCGGGATCGATTTCCGATATTTTACTCGGATGCTACCGCCCGGGTGCAGGGAGACTTACAGGCCTCGGGATTGAATGACGCGGTGATCGTGTGGGCACTCTTTTTCCTGCCGGTCATACTTTATTTTTTTCTGCTTTCGGGGGAACGGATCACCCGACGGTGGGGGAGTCCGGCAATAGGATCATCCGTAAACTGATTGCTTTTATTACCCTCGGCATCGGTATTCAAATTCCATGGGGCGGATTGACCAAAATTTTGCGCTTCCCGTGTCCTTCTCATTCCCCGAATTTCAAAAATTCAGGTAGAAATCCCGGGTCAGAGCGATGTATTGTTCCGAATAGCGGTGACGGGAAAGTTCAACGATCAGTTCGTTCTCCTCCGGTACGGCGCGGCGGAGGGAAAATTCCAGGAGCATCCGTTTCAACGGACCGTTCGCATTCCCGCGAACGGCCGTTTTCCGGTGAACATAGAGCCCGTACCTGCGTGCGGTCTCTTCGAACAGGAGGGCCTGCTGGCTCGGGTAGATGGCCGAGAAACGTCCCTCGGCGGACAGCAGCCGGCGGACAGCCTCCAGTAATTCATCCAAAGCAAGGGTATCCGTATGCCGGGCCGTGGTCCGAGCGGATTGGAAGGCTTTGAGCGAACGAGTGAAAAACGGCGGATTGGAGACGATATGACCGAATCGCTCCCCGGTAGGCGGTGCAAACTCCTGAATCGGCAAGCAGTGGACACTCAGACGCTCCGGCCAGGGAGAGGCCTGGAAATTGAGCCGAGCCTGACGGGCGGCTGCGGGTTCGATTTCCACTGCGCTTACCCGTGCACCCGGCGCACGTTGCGCCGCCATGAGCGCCAGCAAACCCGTACCCGTACCGATATCCAGGATACGCTCTTCGGTACCGGACAACCGCATCCAGGCTCCTAGAAGAACCCCATCCGTACCCACTTTCATGGCCGCGCCCTCCTACTGCACGCGAAAGCGTTTGAATTCGAAATAATGATTGGACATGCCGTACCCCGTTTTGCGGCAAAGATAAGGCATTTACGGAGAGTTCTTGCGGCATCGTAAGCGGGATGCGTAAAGGGAGGCCGGGAAAGCAAATTCTCCGCTTCACTTACCCGGCCAAATGGAGAACACGATTCTTCACTATTTTATCCTGTATTCCAGAGGGGATTCCGGGGAGTGGGCCGCAAGTTTCTCACGGCCTGACGGGGTTATGATGTGCTCCGCCCGCTGGCATCCGTTTGAAATAACTTTCACGGTACGGCTGCATGTGCGCGCCATTGAGCAGGATGAAAAACATCCTGGTTTTTCCGCAACGGCTTTTGCTTTTTTCCGGATGCGGTAAAGATCCGGAAGAGATGGCCGGAGATCGAACATGTGGCCGGAAAAAAGTCTTTTCCTCGGTCCGAGGAAAAGCAGCCGGGCTGCGATCCGAAGGAAGCCTTGCGTTCGATCCGGATCAAAACCGATCATGCTTTCGAGGATTTTCATGATTATCAGTATGCTGCCGTGTCAGGACAATCCGTATTGCCGGGGCCGGCCGGTAAAGAGAAGGGCTGGGAATGTGTCGTCGAAAATTCCAACGAGCGGGCCGGACCCTTTCGGGTCTTCCGGTAAAGTCTTGCTCCGGAATGCAGACGAGCCTTTAGCGCATCTCCTTTTTGCGGTGCACCCTGGAGGGAGGATCGGACAGAGGCTCCTTCGAAATTTCGGATCAACCAGGCTCTTTGGCATATAAAATGCAGGGTTCGGGTAACTTTTTGTTCTTATAAAGGGATTAATTTAAAATGACATGAAAATGAAAAAACTATTCTTATTGATGCCTCTGGTGGAAGCCATGCTTTTCTCGGGCTGTAAAAAAGACGACGATGAGTTGGATGTAAAACTTACGCATATAG
>JAJQAW010000332.1:16396-16730 GCA_021203585.1 Rikenellaceae bacterium | reverse complement strand
CCGAATGATCGAAGGCCGGCGCGTAACGGATGCCGAAACACTGCAAGTCGTGACGATGGTGTATGCGGGATCGATCAACAAAACGATTGTCAGCCGGCTGCAGGCAACGGGTTGCAACGCCCTCGGACTGAGCGGGGCGGACGGCCGGTTTATCGTTTCGAAAAAGCGGGCCGCTATACCGGTCGATTACGGGTATGTCGGCGATCCGATCCCGGAAAAATTCGGTCTGGAAACCGCCCAAAAGCTTATCGAGGCCGGATTCACCCTGGTAGCCGCACCGATCACCCTATCGGAAGAGGGCGAGCTGCTGAACACCAATGCCGATACCGTAGCG
>JAJQAW010000332.1:10944-16386 GCA_021203585.1 Rikenellaceae bacterium | reverse complement strand
GCGCAAACCATCGCTCTGGGCCTTTCGGCGGCTTACGAGATGGAACTGGTGTACTGCTTTGAAAAACGGGGAGTGCTGATGGATGTGGACAACGACGATTCGGTCATTCCGGAAATCACTCCCGCCCGTTTCGAAGAGCTGAAAGCTCAAGGTGTGGTGTCGGACGGCATGTTGCCCAAACTGGAAAACGCTTTCCGAGCGATCCGCGGGGGTGTACGATCCGTCACTATTTGCAGTGCGGAAATGATCGCCCGACCCGGCTACGGAGGAACCACTCTAAAAGCCTAAAGCCTCCGGTCCGAGCAATGAGAGGGGAGCTTTGCGGAATAATTTTAACTGCAGGGGCTTCCACCGTTTTTGGCGGGGAGGATTTATAAGGGTTCCTCCTATAATTTATCACTCCTTTTCCCGTTCCTAGAAAGAGATCGGGATTTTTTATTCTCACCACCGACCGAACCGGATAAGGGAAGACATTTCCGAAAAATTTTGTATTTTTAGCAACACCAAAACTGTATACTCGACTATGAAAAAAATACTGCTCGTCGAAGACGAAAAAAATGTGGCTTCCTTTGTCAAAAAAGGCTTGAAAGAAGAGGGATATTCCGTGACCGTGGCTTTCGACGGAGCGATCGGATGGAATCATGCCAAAACGGAACGCTACGATCTGATCATTCTGGACCGGATGCTGCCCGGTATGAACGGAATGGACATCTGCAGCCGGATCCGCGAAAAGTACAAATTCAAAATTCCGATCATCATGCTGACCGCACTCGGATCGACGGACGACGTGATAGACGGACTGAACGAAGGGGCGAACGATTACATGATCAAACCTTTTCACCTGCGTGAATTGCTGGCTCGAATAAATGCCCTGCTCCGCCGGGATGAAGCGGAAGAAAACAAGATTTATAAAATCGCCGATCTCGAACTGGATGACGATACGAAAACCGTCACCCGTGCCGATCAGGAAATTACCCTCACCTCCAAGGAGTACCGGCTGTTGCTGTATTTTATGCAGAACGTAAAACGCGTCCTCTCCCGCGAGCAAATTCTGGAACACGCCTGGAACGTGGAGTTCGATATGGGAACCAATACGGTCGATGTGTATATCAATTACCTGCGCAATAAGGTCGATAAAAAATTTTTACCTAAACTCATTCATACGGTGATCGGTATGGGTTATGTGATGAAAACCGAGTAAAAGTGAACCGCCGTGCGGATATGGACTAAAATCGCCCTTCTGTATACTCAGCTCACCTTCATGGTACTGGTCATAACGTTCGCTGCGGTGTACGGAATCACGGCCAACCGCATCTATGCCGAATTCTACGACCAATTGTGGGAAAGGGCCATGATGATCGCCCAGGTCAATTACGGCAAATACGAACCCTCCGATCTTATTTACCGCCACTTGACAAAAAATTACCCCTATTCGCTCAACGAAGAAGAAAGTTTCGATTTCGATGCCGACTCTCCCAAGCTGGTGGATTCCCTGCGCACCGTGGTTTTCCGGGACAAATACCTGAAGGAATTGTTGTGGGGCAAAACGGTCGAATACCGGCATGTCGAAAAACAGTACGTGGGAATTTACTACCCCGCAGAGGTCAACCACATTATCGTGGTCTCGGCTTACGACAAGCTGGGAGCGGATAATATGAGAAAAATGCTGGAATTGCTGGTTATCATTCTGGTGGGAAGCACGCTGCTGGTCTTTCTGATCGGTTATTTTTATGCCAAACGGGTGATGGGCCCGATTCGGAGGATCATCGACAATGTAAAAAGCATCACAGCCAACAACCTCAAACACAGTCTACGGGAAGAAAAAGGAAACGACGAACTCTCGGAACTCTCCCGTACGTTCAACCAGATGATCGGCCGGCTGCGGACCGCCTTCGACATGCAAAACTCCTTCATTCGCAACGCCTCGCACGAACTTCGGAATCCTTTGGCGGCCATTCTGGGGCAAACCGAACTGACGCTCAACCGTCCACGCTCGCAAGAAGAGTACGTACAAACTCTCGAGACGGTGCTCGAGGAAACCGAGCGTTTGAATTACACGATGCAGGATTTGTTGATGCTGGCGCAGACCGATTTCGATTTTTCCCGAATCAAAAAGGAACAGGCCGACGTGCAGGAGCTGTTTTTTGTAATTCGGAAGGAGGTCCTGCGCTCCTTTCCTCAGGCGGCTATCGAAATCCGTCCGGAAGGCGACCGGAAATATACGGTCACCGGAGCCATCTCTATCTTGCGGTTGGCCCTACTGAACATTACCGGAAATGCCGTTAAATTTTCGGACGGCAAACCGGTCCTGGTCTCCCTCGCTGAGAACCAATACGGGCATATTCTGATCGAAATCATCGATCGGGGAATCGGCATTCCCACAGAAGAATTGCGCCATATTTTCCAACCGTTCTACCGGGGAGCCAATACCTTCCGCTACAAGGGAACCGGTATCGGACTGACCCTGGCCAAGCGCATCATCGAACTGCATGAAGGACACATCTCGATAGAATCCCAGGTGGGTCAGGGAACGAAAGTCACCATTCGCCTGGATAGCCAATAGTCCGATCGGACTGCCGGTTAGGATTTTTTCCAGCAATCTCATTCCCGGACGGTTGCGAAAGGGATTTTTCCGGATTCCCGCTCGAGCCAGGCACACGGCGGCACGGAGGGAGAGGTCCCGGTATGGTAATTCACGCACCGAAACCGGCTCTGGATGGAATTTATTCCGGACGGATACCGGATACGGATACCGGCTTTCGAAAAAGGGAATGTTGTCCTGCTCCCTGTCCGGTGTTCCCGGGCGAAAGCGTATGGGTGAGTGGGTGCAGGCAAACGGCAATCCGCCCCTTTTCCCCGATGTGCAGGCTCCTTTCGGATCCGACTTCCGGATACCGGAAAAAGAAACGGGCAGCTTGCGGCCGCCCGGTCTGAAACAAGTATGTATGTTTAACGATCTACTCGCCGTCGAGTTCTTTCAGCAGCTTGAGTGCATAGTCCAAAATGGTCGTGTCGTCGAGGGAGACAATTCCTCCGTCCGGCCCTTTTTCCACATGAATTCCGGCCGTTTCACCCGAAGCGTAATGCTTTCCTCCAAAGTAATTTCTTACAACGTCCACGTTTATGTTCAAATCGTCTGCAATCCGCTGCATACTTCCCGATGGCAACCGGTCTTTGATCCGGCGCAGCTCATTAAATGTCATTACCTCCATAGCTGTATCAGTTTTTAGGGTGTTTATATTTAGTTATTAATTCGTACTTTCAAACGTGATTGAAAGATACGTAACATTTTCTTAATAACAAAAGATTTCTTTGTAAAAAAAGTGGCTTTTCGGTAAATTGTATCCGCCTGGAAAATCCATATACCGTGCCCTTTCTCCATGAAAACGAAATAATTCCCGGATTTGGTTCACCCAAACGGTTTTTTTTAAAAAAAATCATTTAACTCTTGATTCTCAAATAAAAGCTGTATATTTGTACTCCAATTTAGTGAACACAAATAATTTAAAAATCTTTATAGCAATGACTAAGGCAGATATCGTAAACGACATCGCGAAAAGCACAGGCGTTGAGAAAGCACAGGTACAGCAAATTATAAAAGCTTTCATGGAATCGGTAAAGGATTCGCTGGTTTCCAACAACAACGTTTACCTGCGGGGTTTCGGTAGCTTCATCGTGAAAGAACGTGCGCAGAAAGTAGCCCGCAATATCTCCAAAAATACCACCATTACGATCCCGGCTCACAATATCCCGGCCTTCAAACCGTCGAAAAGTTTCGTAGCCAAAGTCAAAGACGCAAAATAATCATTCACACGATAAAAATGTAATCACCATGCCAAGCGGAAAAAAAAGAAAACGGCATAAAATGGCTACCCACAAACGGAAAAAACGCCTGCGTAAAAACCGTCACAAAAAGAAATAGGTAGCCCGTTATTGCCTAACGGACAAAGCAATAATAAACCTAAAGAGATCGGTTTCTCTTTAGGTTTATTGCATAAAAAGGGACAAAATCATCGGAAATCGGGCTATGCCATGGCAGCTCTCTGAAAAGTACGATTTTTGCACTCCCCTTATCAAGTAAATACGATTGATGAACAAAGAGTTAATTATCCATGTAACTCCGAGCGAAATCGACATTGCACTGGTCGAGGATAAACAACTGGTCGAGTACAGCAAGGAAAAAAGCCAGAGCGGATTTGCTGTGGGAGACCTCTATCTGGGCAAGGTTCGGAAAATTATGACCGGCCTGAACGCCGCCTTTGTCAATATCGGTCACGAGAAAGATGCTTTTATACATTATTTAGACCTGGGACCACATTTTACCACTTTGCATAAAGCGGTAAACTCCCAGAAACCCCGGAAACCGAAATTCGAAAACCTGCCCCTGGAAGGAACTCTCAAAAGGGACGGCAAAATCGCCCAGGTACTCGCTCCGGGACAGAATATACTCGTCCAGATCGCCAAAGAAGCGATCTCCACCAAAGGACCGAGGCTGACATCAGACATCTCTCTGGCAGGACGCACCGTCGTACTGCTGCCGTTGACCAACAAAGTGACGATCTCCCAGAAGATCAAATCCACCGCCGAACGCAAACGCCTCAAACGAATTGCCGAAGGAGTCCTCCCGAAAAATTACGGAGTGATCATTCGCACGGCGGCCATGGGGAAAGAGGCTCCGGATCTCGAAGCCGAGATCACCGCCCTGGTTCAGAAATGGGATCAGGTCTACCGGAAAGCCACCAGTGAAACCCCTCCCGTTCTGTTGGCCAATGAGATGAACCGGACAATGGTCATCTTGCGCGACTTGCTGAGCGTGTCTTTTTCGTACATACATGTAGACGACGAGGTCGTTTACGAGGAGATTAAAGAGTATATCCGGAGCATCGAACCGGGTAATGAAAAAATTGTCAAACTGTATAAAGACAATGTGCCTATCTTTGACAATTTCGATATCGCGCGGCAGATTAAGTCCTCTTTCGGGCGGACCATATCCTTTAAACGTGGTGCTTACATGATCATCGAGCATACCGAAGCGTTGCACGTGATCGACATCAACAGCGGAAAACGAGCCAAATCGGCCGAGACACAGGAAGATACTGCTGTAGAAGTCAATATGAACGCGGCGGCTGAAATCGCCCGCCAATTGCGGCTGCGCGATATGGGCGGGATCATTGTCATCGATTTCATCGATATGCACAAAGCGGTCAACCGCCAGGCGCTGTATGAGCGAATGAAGGAAGCGATGTCCGGCGACCGGGCCAAACATACGATTTTGCCCTTAAGCAAATTCGGCCTCATGCAAATCACTCGGCAGCGGGTGCGTCCGGTTACCGAAGTCGAAACGGCTGAGGTTTGTCCCGCTTGTAGCGGAACGGGAAAGATCCATTCTTCGATCCTCTTCGAGGAGAAGCTGGAAAGCATGGTGGCCCATCAGGTACAGGA
>JAJQAW010000332.1:8159-10934 GCA_021203585.1 Rikenellaceae bacterium | reverse complement strand
GTACAGGACAACCATCACCGAAAATTACTGCTTCACGTTCATCCTTTCGTAGCCGCTTACCTGACCCAGGGCATGTTTTCCATCCGGCGCAAATGGGCCATGAAGTACAAAGCCCGGCTCAAAGTCATCCCCGACATGTCGGTGGGATACATCGATGCTAAATTCTACGACCCTGCCGGGGAGGAGATTCAATAAAAAACGAGGGTGACAATCACCCTCGTTTTTTTTCGTCCGGCAGGACCAAGACCCGGTAGACGAAGAATTCTTTTTTAGGAAGAAGCCATCGGTCACAGTAGAGACTCGTGACGGAACATTTCCCGATACATTTCCGCTTTTTGGTCCAGCGGCTTCGGGTAGGCACGGGAAGAGGAAGGCATGCGGTAAAAGCGCATCGGCTGTCCTTGGAAAACAAAATCCGCGTAGCGGCCCATCCGGGGCTGCGGGCAGTCGATCAGGGTGAGCAGCGTATCGGTGGCTTTTTGGCCGGTAGTAACCAAGGTTCAACATTCCGGAATCCGCTTCAAAACGGCCGGTAGATCCGCGGGAGCTACCACTTCCAGAAAAGCGTCCGAGGCGTTGTCTTTCCGGCGAATGACTTCATGCGCCGTATCGCCCAGGGCAATCCCTTTTTCCTGTAAAAAAGCGACGATACGCTCTTTGTGAAACGGCTTGCCGCCCTCGGTCAGAAAATGGTCCCGGTCTGCGAAAAAGGCCAGCCCGAAAATGCGCCACATATCGTTGGTAAAATTCGGATAGTAAAAGTCCATGCTCCACCGTTCGCGCTTTGGCGGAAAGCTTCCTAACAGCAGCAACCGGGCGTTCGGAGGCAGGAAAAAACCGAGCGGATGACGCTCTACCGGAAATTGTTCACTCATGCACAGTTCCTTTTATCGATGAATCAGCCAAAGAATATATCCTACGAAAAGGAGAATAAAAATAATGCCTTCCGTACGGTCCAACGCTCCTCGTTTAAAGGTATACACACACACGAACAGCAGCAGGGATGAAACGATCAGAGCCACCATATCGGCCGGGATAATATCCCCGGTGGCCAGCGGTGTGAGTGTCGCACTGGCTCCCAGAACCAGAAATATATTGAAAATATTGGAACCGATCACATTTCCCAGGGCCAGTCCCGGCTTTTTTTTGTAGGCCGCTACCACACTGGCGAACAGTTCCGGCAGGGAAGTTCCACCGGCCAAGAGGGTGACGGCAATCACCGATTCGCTGAGCCCGAAATGTTGCGCGATCCGAACGGCTTGATCCAAAAACAGATTACCGCCCCAAACCAGCCCGATTAATCCTCCGGCTACCAGGGTCAGCGATAACCAAAGCTTCCGTTTCACCTGCACCGGGGTCTTACTTGAAGCTTTCTTCCGGGGTCCCTGAGCCGAATAAATGGTATAAACCAAGAAAATGATAAAAAAGCCGAGCATCAACAACCCTTCGGAACGGCTAATCACATTGAAGGACGCCCGGTCGATGATGGTATCGGAAGCCACCACAAACAACACGACGGAAGCAAGCACCCCGAAAGGAATATCTTTTTTGAGGTTATCGCGGGTATATTTGAGCGGTGCGATCAGGGCCGTCACCCCGAGAATCAACAGGGTGTTGAATAAATTGGAACCGACCACGTTGCCCACGGCCAAATCGGCTTTTCCCTGTAGGGCGGACATGAAGCTGACCACAAATTCCGGCATCGAAGTTCCCATGGCCACCACGGTAAGGCCCACCACGAAGTCAGAGACCCGCATTCGTTTGGCCAAGTCGGAAGCCCCTTCGGTCAGGTAATTGGCTCCGAACAGGATCATGGCCAAACCGAGAATCAAAAGGAAAACAGTCATCTGTAAAGGTTTAAACGGTAAAATTACAACAAAATTCGACAGTCTATGCTCCGCAAACGGTCACCACTACCCGTCTCGCTCCGGCCCGGTTCCGGAATTCACACAGGTAAATTCCTTGCCAGGTTCCCAGATTGAGCTTTCCGTGAGTGATCGGAAGGGTGATCGAAGGACCGATCAAAGAGGCTTTGGCATGCGCAGGCATATCGTCAGGGCCTTCCAGCGTATGTTGGAAATAAGACTGCCGTTCGGGAACCAGACGGTCCAGGATAGCGGCCAAATCGTGCCGTACATCCGGGTCGGCATTTTCATTGAGACTCAGGGCGGCCGAAGTATGTTGGAGAAACAGGTGCAGCAGACCCGTTTGCGGAAGCGCCGGAAGATGGGCCAGAATCTCCCGGGTAACCAGGTGGCAACCGCGGGATTTGGCCGGCAATTGAAATTCGGTTTGAAGGTACATCATATCGATTGAATCCATGAATATTGAGGGCAAAAGTACCAAAAATTAATCCAATCTATTTGCCGGACTCTGCGCCAGGGAACTTAAGAAGAAAAAAAGTACACCGCCGTACCTTCTGCAGGACAAAAATCTTACCTTTACCGCCGTATCCGCTTGAATGGAACCGGGCAGCAAGGAGCAACCGGGGCCGGCAATTCGTTATCACGGGGGGCGGTCACCCATTGCGAGAAGACCGGCAGTCTGTTTTCCGTTGATTCCGGGTATTTTCCTGCCGGGTGGTGGAAGCTGGGATACGAACCGAACCATTTTTCCCGTTTAACAGCCAAAGGAACCGCAATGAATAATTTTGCAGCCATAGACTTCGAAACAGCCAATAAATACCGGGGCTGTGTATGCAGTGTCGGTGTGGTCGTGGTCCGGGAAGGCCGAATCGCCGAAAAGCTGTACCGGTTGATCCGGCCGCGTCCCAAT
>JAJQAW010000332.1:4839-8149 GCA_021203585.1 Rikenellaceae bacterium | reverse complement strand
ACGCGGGTTCACGGAATGACCCGAGCAGATACGGACCATGCTCCGGATTTTCCGGAGGTATGGCAGCAGATCGCTCCTCGGATCGAAGGTCTTCCTTTGATGGCCCATAACAGTCCGTTCGACGAGGGTTGTTTGAAAGCGGCGCATCAACTCTATGATTTGCCCTATCCAGGCTATCGGTTCCACTGTACGGTTCGGGCTTCCCGCCGGGTGTTTCCCGCTCTGGAAAATCATAAACTCGATACGGTGTCCGCTCACTGCGGTTTCGAATTGAAAGACCATCACCACGCGCTGGCCGATGCCGAAGCTTGCGCAGTGATCGCACTGCAGGTTTTTAACAGGCGCCCTTTACCCTAGAAAAGATGCGTTTTTCCACCGAAGAAACCCAAACGCTCAGCGACGACCGGCTGTTGGAACTTTTCCGGCAAACCGGCCGGACGGAATACCTGGGCCAACTGTACAACCGGTATGTGCCTTTGGTTTACGGTTTGTCTCTGAAATACCTCAAGGATGCGGATTCGGCGCAGGATACGGTATTGCAGATTTTCGAATTACTGCTTCACAAAGTGGACCGAATCGAGATCAAGGAGTTCCGCTCCTGGCTCTATAGCGTGGCCAAAAACCATTGCCTCCAACTCTTACGCAAGAGTAACCGGGAAGTAGCGACCGATTTTTCCGGTAAACTTATGGAATCCGGTCCGCAGATGCATCTCTTTGAAAAAGAAGAGGACGAAAAAAAGCTTGCGGCACTCGAAAAGTGTATGGAACGACTTCCCGTTCCACAGCGCGAAAGCGTGCGGTTGTTTTTTCTGGAGGAAAAATCTTACGCGGAAGTGGCTGAATGGACGGCTTATCCGCTAAAAAGCGTGAAAAGCTACATACAGAACGGCAAACGAAACCTGAAAATTTGCCTGGAAAAACAGGGTATATCGGTATGAATCTGATCGAATACATACGGGGAAACCGGAAAGGGCGGGCTGCACACCAATTGGAAAAGGAGGCGATGAGCGATCCGTTTCTGGCCGATGCCCTGGAGGGTTTCGAATCCGTAAAGGCAGACCATCCCGTCGCGATCGAAGTTTTGAAAAACCGGATCCGGATACGTTCACAGCTTCGGCGATTCCGGAATATCCGTTGGTTGGCCGCCTCGGCTGCAGTTCTGCTGCTGCTATGGCTGCTCCCGGTCCGCGACTTCCTGTTGCGGGAGCCACCGCAAACCGCCCGTATCCTGCTCTCGGAAGCTTTGCCGGTACAACCGAACGGACCGGTCGCTTATCCGGACAAGTCTCCCGGTTCGGAAATCCCGGCCCTTACCGGGGGTCCCGCCGATATACCGGACTCTTCCCAGGACCGGCATCCGGAGAATCCGGCTTTACCGGCTCGCAGTACGGCTGCATTGGGCGAAACGGGTGCGGCCTCGGTGAGAAAAGAACCGGAGGGATTATTACCGGAAAATTCCGTGCAACCCACTCCATCCACCCCGGAGGGTTATCGAGTAGCCGCAGCCTTGCAGCCGGCCGGTTTTTCGGAGCAGAAAAACCCTGACGCTTCGCTCGAGCAGGGTTCTTTTTCGCCCAAACAGAGAAGCGTGCAACCGATCTACGGAGACTTCTCCACTGCTCAGGAGAATTCCGAACTCCCCGGATCGTCCGAAAAACCGGAAACCGATCCCCCTATTCGGGAAGAAAGCGCGGAGTATCCCGAATTACTTACCTCCGAGCCGGGCCGGACGGTAGACTATGCACGAGCTGCGCAGCCCGGGGAATCGAACCCCGATTCCCTGCCGGAGCACCGTATCAGGTCGAACGAACTGCCATACCTTTGCGCGAAAACAGCCCCAGAGGATTCCCCGACCGAATGCAGTGCCGCCGGATCGGACCTCGAGGTTTCCCTGGAAAAGATTCGCGGCCGGCCCCTGCCCTTCGGACAACCCAAAGGCGGAATGGAAGTGTTCCGGGAGTATCTCGATCGCAACCAATCCGATATACTTAACAGTTCGGGAGAGCCGGTGCGGGGTACGGTACTGCTGGACTTCCGGATCGACCGGCACGGACGGCCTGCGGGCATCCGAATCCGGAAAGGTTTGAACGCCGAAGCCAACGCGGAGGCTCGGAAACTCCTCATGGAGGGTCCCGATTGGATTCGGGTCAAGGGGCGAGTTCAGGCCGTCATCGAATTTTAACTTCGGCCTTCCTTTCCGACAACCGTATCGGAGCCATAAATCGATTGTATGACCTTACCAAAAAAAACGGAAATGAAAAAAACGCGGCTCGGCCTGCTTCTACTGATCGCCGGATTGTACTGCACCTTCTCCTGTCGGGAAACAGAGCCGGAAAGTGTACAATGGGAACAATACCGCCTTCCCGACTCCCTCTTTGCCCGTAGCGATGATGAAATCGAGATCAGCTATCCGGTGGCCCACGGGCCCTTTGCCGAACAGATCAACGGCCAAATCCGGCAGTCAATCCTGACTTTCCTCGGGGTTTCGGAAGAGACCGTGGCTGCGGCTGTGGATTCTCTTCTTTCCTTCCGAAACAACCACATCCCGTTCGGGCGAATCCCTTATACTCTGATCGTGAACGGTGAACCGTCTCGATTCGGACACACCGAATCGGTCATCCTGAACCTGTACCAATACCTGGGCGGAGCGCACGGCATCGGCCATGTCTCTTGCCTGACTTTCGATACCCGTACCGGCAAGGTGCGGAATCCGCTGTCGTTGTTCGATGATCCGGATTCGCTGCTATGCTTGAATCGTCTGTTCTTCGTGGAAACGGTTCCTCTGCAGGCAGACCAGCTTTTCATGCCGGTGGAAGAACTTCCCCTGCCGGAAAATATGCTCTTGGACAGCGCCGGACTGCACATGTTTTATGATCCTTACGAAATAGCGCCCTATGCTTCCGGCCCGACGGAATATATGATCCCACTGGAAAATATACGGGATATATTACGAAACCGCATTCTGTAGTTTGTACTGTAGTATATCTCATTACAACCAATCCTCATAACCATAGACATCTTCCCGACTGATACAAGCCATGACTCGAGGCACCCTATCGGGAGTTTGCTGGGATGGTTATTCCGTAAACTAATGGGACTTTTTACCTGCTGACGATTTTGGCAAATCTATTGTATGTAAGCGGATAAAAAATATACCATGGAAAGAGAGAAAGAAATCAGAACGGAAAAACCGCACAAAGGGTGGCGAAAATTCCGAAACATTACGATCCTGATCCTCGTACTCGGACCGGCCGCTTTTATCGGTATCCGCTATTATTATCCTTTTGGGCGGGGCGTGAAAACAGGAGAA
>JAJQAW010000332.1:0-4829 GCA_021203585.1 Rikenellaceae bacterium | reverse complement strand
GTTCAAAACTTATGAAGGGAAATTGATCCAAAGCGGGTTCCGCACGACCGACCAAAACGGAATCGCTTCCAATGAATTCGTGTTCTCCATTGCCGATAAATCGCTGGCCGAAGCGCTGATGACCGCCGGTGGCCAGGTGGTGGAACTGCGTTATAAGGAGTATTTCGGAGCGCTTCCCTGGCGGGGCTATTCCAAATATATCGTAGACGAAATCCTTAACATCACGCCGGTCAACAATTCGGCTTCTTCCGAATTTCCGGTAATTGTACCGCAGTAAATCGGCCCCTTGCCGGAGTTCGGTTCACCAGATTTTTTCCCAAAGCATGTTCGGTATCATCCTCCACAGCGGTTCAATCCAACGCCAACGGCCCGGTACCGTACTGTAACGACGGCGTTTTTCGATTTTATTGTAAATCAACCGACTCCCCTTTTCCAGGCTGATCGTGAACGGATAGCGGAATTTAAGCATCTCGGTTCGGATAAATCCGGGAACAATGGTGGTAAACAGGATCGGCAGCCGTTCGTGGTTGGCCTTTTGAGCCAAACAGGAAGTATAATGAATCTGAAAGCGTTTGGTGGCGCTGTAAGCCGGAGATTGCCGCAATGCACGAAGGCCGGCCAGGGAGCTGATTACCACCAGGTGACCCGAACGTTGCTTTTTGAAATAATTGAAAGCCTGTGTCGAAAGGGATACATACCCGTCGGCGTTGGTCTTTACCGTGCATAATTCCAAGTCCAAATCCAATTCAGGGTTTTGCGTACCGATCCCTGCGCTGTAAATGAACAAATCCATGCCTCCCATCCGGGCCAACAACTGCAAAAAGATTTCCACGCAATCGGGCTGCCGAACATCCATGGCCCGATAATGACAGCATTCCGGAAATTGGGCCTGCAGCTGCGCCAAATTTTCCTCCCGACGGCCGGTAATTCCGACGATACACCCTTGCCGGAGATAATAACGGGCCAACTCCCGGCCGATCCCGGAAGTGGCGCCTACGATCATCACCCGCTTTCCCGGCGGATTGACCTTCACTAAATGGTGTTTACGCGATAAAGGCATACTTAGATACGTTGCGGGTAAAAATAAAGGGGGTATCGCACCCCCAAATATACACTATTTTTTAACCCTGCGATCCCATCCGCACCCCACTCGCCAATCCGTCAGGTCAATTGCCCGATCAGGTGGGAGACCGCCGAGGGAACATCTTCGCTTTCGGCGAGCGAACGGATAAACGCGCTGCCGATGATGGCTCCGCTGGCATACTGACAAGCCGCCCGAAAGGTCGGTTTGTTCGAAATGCCGAAACCGATCATCCGTGGATTGCGCAAGCCCATCTGATCGATGCGCCGGAAGTACGCCACCGTTTTTTCATCAAAAGCTTCTTTGACACCCGTCGTGGAGGCGGTCGAAACCATGTAGATAAACCCGGAAGTATCCCGGTCGATTTGACGAATGCGTTCTTCCGAAGTCTCGGGAGTGATCAGCATGATGCAATGCAGCCCGTATCGCTCGGCCACGGGTTTGACCTGAGACAGGTAATCGGCAAAGGGCAGATCCGGGATAATCATCCCGTCGATGCCCACCCGGGCACAATCGCGGCAAAAGTTTTCGATCCCGTACTGCATGATCGGGTTTAAATATCCCATCATAATCAGCGGTATCGACACCCGCGGGCGGATGTCCGCCAACTGACCGAACAGCGCTTTGAGCGACATCCCGTTGCGCAGGGCCACCGTCCCGCTCTGCTGGATGGTCGGCCCGTCCGCCATCGGATCGGAAAAGGGGATTCCCACCTCGATCAGGTCGACTCCCTCCGCCTCGAGGGCCCCGATGATCGGCACGGTATCGTTGAGCTTGGGGTAACCTGCTGTAAAATAGACCGAAAGAATATTTTTTTCTTTCGTCTGAAAAAGTTTATCTATCCTGTTCATCGTTTCCTATTTTATTCGTTCTAATTCCTTGTATAAACCGTTCCAATTGACCGATATCTTTGTAAGCCGCCGAAATTTCGAACCGGCTGTTCACATCCACCGCCACACACCGGCTGTCGGCCACCGCGTTCACCGTGGAAATATCCTCCGGTCCTATCCCGCCGCTCAAAAAATAAGGCGTCGTACCGCTGTAAGCCGCCAGCACGGAGTGATCGAACTTCACGCCTGCCCCTCCCCGCTGCGGGGTTTTGGCATCGAACAGGAAGTAATCGCACGATCCTTCGTAGGAAAGCACCCCGGTCAGGTCCTGCTCCGTTCGGATCCCGAACGCCTTGATGACCGGACACATCTCCCGCAGGACCCGGCAGAATGCCGGCGTTTCGTCCCCGTGCAGCTGCACCAGGTCGAGTCGGTAACGGCTCACCTGTTGCCGGATATACCCCGCTTCAGCGTTGACAAACACCCCTACCCGTTTGGTCCCGGACGGAAGTCCATCCAATGCGTCGGGAGGCATATCGGCTATAAACCGGGGAGATTTCGGGTAGAAAATCAAACCGATATAATCCGGCGCATGGGCCCCGAGCTGCGCGATATTACCGCGATCACGCATCCCGCATACTTTCACTTTCACTGCAATGCCTCGATAAACGACCGCAACGCATCGGCGGGACGATCGGTTTTCATAAAATTTTCTCCCATCAGGAACCCTTCATACCCGGCCCGGCGGAGTTCCCGTATGGTCTCCGGCCGGGAAATCCCGCTTTCGGAAATTTTCACGGTTCCGGCCGGTATTTGCTCCGACAGGTGCAGGGAAACATCCGTATCGGTCACGAAGGTAGCCAGGTCGCGGTTATTGACCCCGACCAAGTTCACATGCTCGTTCACATGCCCCAATTCCGCCTGGTGATGAAGTTCGAGCAGCACTTCCAGACCGAGCGAACGGGCCAAGGCCGCCAGTTCCGCACATCGTTCCACCGTAAGGGCGGCAGCGATCAGCAGGATCACATCCGCCCCGGCGATCCGGGCTTCACAAATCTGATACGGGTCGACGATAAAATCCTTCCACAGCAACGGCGTGCAGCCGGCCACATTCCGGGCGATCCGTAAATCCTCCAGGCATCCGCCGAAGTATTCCCAGTCGGTAAGCACCGATACCGCCGCCGCGCCGGCCTCCACATAGCCGGCGACCACTTCACAGGGATCGGCATCGGCGGAAAACCACCCTTTAGAAGGGGATTTGCGTTTGAATTCGGCAATAATCCCGCTTCGGGAATCGGTTAATGCCCTGGAAAAGGAGAGCACCGGTCGGTCGACCGCCCGGGCTTCCGCCAGCACCGCCTCGAACGGTTTCTGCCCGCGTGCAAAAGACATTTCCTGCTGCTTGGTGGCAATAATACGATCCAGTATATTCATAGCTTACGAATTGATTTCAACGAATTTTTTAAAGGTGCCGAGCGCCGCACCGCTTTCGATCGACTCCCGTGCTTTGGCCACGCACTGCTCTACGGTAGCCTGCGGTTCGAACATCCGGATCGCGAAGGCCGCATTGGCCACCACCGCATCGATCTGGGGTCGGGAAGCCGTGCCGGCCAGTACCCGGTCGAAGATCGTCGACGCCTCTCCGATGGTCGCTCCCCCGTATAAATCCTTCTCCATGCACCGCTGGAACCCCAACGATTCCGGCGTATAGATCGCTTCCCCGTTGCGGTCGAAGCATTTGAAATCCGAGGTCAGCGAAATTTCATCGTAGCCGTCCAGCGAATTAACCACCGTAAAATCACAATCTTCCTGCTGATACAAATAGTAGTATAAACGTGCTAATTTCAGGTTATAAACTCCCAGCAACTGCCGTTTGGGCAGGGTCGGGTTGACCAGCGGCCCGAGCATGTTGAAGAAGTTCCGCACACCAAGGTCTTTCCGCACCGGGGCCACGGCTTTGAGTGCCGGGCTGAAAAACTGCGCGTGCAGGTAGGCCATATTGCAGGCATCCAGCGAACGGCGAAGGCGATCGACCTCTTGGGTGAACCGAACCCCGTGGTGCTCGATCACGTTGGAAGCTCCGCTGACCGAAGTCGAGCCGTAATTCCCGTGTTTCACCACCGGATAACCCGCCCCGGCCACCGTAAAACAGGCTGCCGTGGAGATATTAAAAGTATTCTTATTATCGCCTCCCGTGCCCACGATATCCACCGCGTTGTATTCGGCCAAATCAACCGGTACGCGCATCTCCAACAAAGCGTCCCGGAAACCGGACAATTCATCGATGGTAATGCTGCGCATCAGGAATACCGTAATAAAAGCACTGATCTGGCTGTCGTTGAATTGGCCCTGGGTCATCCGCAGCAGGATGTCCCGCGCCTCTTCCCGATCCAGGCTCTGGTGTTCGAAGAGCCGGTAAAGTATCTGTTTCATCTCTCTGCTTTTATGCGGATAACCAATTTTTCAACATCGCCTTCCCCTGCGGGGTGAGCACCGACTCGGGGTGGAACTGCACCCCGCGAACGTCGTACTCCTTATGGGACAGGGCCATGATCCGGCCTTCCGGATCGACCGCCGTAATGGTCAGGCATTCCGGAAAATGGTCCCGGCTGACGATCCATGAGTGGTAACGGCCTACCTGTAATTGTTTTCCCAATCCGCTGAAAAGTTTGTCGTCGGCGATGATGTCCACCTGCGAATGGATACCGTGGAAAACTTCCGGCATGTTTTCCAGTCGCCCCCCGAAACTTTCACCGATAGCCTGCGCTCCCAAACAAATGCCCAAAATACTCTTTTTCGGCGCGTACTGCCGGATCAGCTCCAACAAAATACCACTCTCCGAAGGAATTCCCGGGCCGGGGGAGAGAAGGATCTTGTCATACTTTTCTACCTCGTCCAAAGCTATTTTATCGTTGCGG
>JAJQAW010000061.1:3376-16976 GCA_021203585.1 Rikenellaceae bacterium | reverse complement strand
GGAAGAATGAGAAACGGTTCAATTACCGAACCCAAATGATTGCGGATCTTTCTACAGATGCGACCCTCTCGGCAATGCCATCCTGGTTTCATGTCCTCCTGGATTGGAATATAATGCAGAGCTACAGCTCTGTGACTTTCCGGATGTTGCCAACTGTTCTGTTGTAGGAGCTACTTGTAGTAACCAATGTCAAACTTGCAAAAAGAAAAAATCGTAATTTCTTCGTTGCACAACTACCGATCTGATCGGTAAGAGCCGGGTCGTTATTTAACGACCCGCCCTAATATCTTAAAATAAAATGTGATGGGTCTTGAATTTATTCTCAATAGCCGTCGCTAAAATGAGAAATTTGAAGTTATTATGATGCATAAGAAAGTCTTCGTGGTAAATCCACGCTATACCCTATTAAATGATCGAAACCGAGCAGTGATCATGACAAATGACTTATTGATCGATAAGCCAGAAGAATTCACGGAGGATTTTAGAAGCTTTATTCACCCGTTGCATGCCCAATTATTTGCTTTTTTTGATGGAGAAAGAACTTATGAAGAAGTCTTGAATGAAGTCCATAAATGCTACGGCTTGAATACAGAAGAAACGGAAAACTTTTTATCACGATGTCTGGAAAATCCGCAGAAATTTCATATCATTCTTGAAAAACAGAGAATATTTTTTCCGGCTTACCTTTTAATTCCTCGGGAAAATGCATCTTTCTTTAAAGTGTATGACCCCACCGACTTTCTTGTCCACGAAAAAGTAGATATCAAAAGTAAAAGATTTAATATCTCCCGTCATTATTTGTTTGTATTGAATACCACATGCAAAACGGATTGTATTTATTGTTACGCCGATAAACAGACCAAATTTAATCATCCTCTCTCCACCGCAAGAATCATCGAATTAATCGATCAAGCCACTCAACTCGGCGCCCTATCCATAGATTGCAATGGAGGAGAAGTTTTGTTGCATCCCGATCATATGGAAATCATCGGGCATTTAATTTCCAGAGGCTATCAACCGCAAATTTCCACCAAATGCCCCTTGACAGAACAAAAAATTAAGCAATTGAAAGATTTGGGATTAAAACAATTACAGATATCGCTCGATAGTACTGATCCCCACGTACTTCAAACCATGCTAAATGTCAATTCTAATTATTATCATAAGTTATTTCAGACCATTTTGTGGTTGGATAAATATAATTTCCAAACAACGATCCATGTAATTCTGACACGGTACAATGATACGATGGAAAGTGTTTCTCAGATTATCGAACAATTTGCACCCTATAAGAATGTATCCATCAGATTCGATCCAGCTGGTTTTTCTCTTTTTAAGCAAGAGGAATTTACAAAATTAAGAACTTCGGAACGGAAATTTAGACTTCTACAAGATACTGTCGAACATTACGAGCAGCGATATCCCGGAAAAATCGAGATCGGAGATTTTGGAGAATTCCAATCGAACTTTGCCAATTCGACTGCCAAAGAAAACCGTTATTCGAGTCGCGAAGTTTGTGGAGGAAACGTTTGGAGCTTAATTATTTTACCCGATGGAAAAGTAACCATATGTGAAGAACTGTATTGGCATCCCTCTTTTATCCTGAGTGACTTATCCAAACAAGAAATTCTCGATGTATGGAATTCCGAAAAAGCTGTTTCATTGTTGAATTTTACCCAAAACGAAATATCACCGGACAGTCCTTGTAAAACGTGCACCGATTTTATTACATGTCGAACACTTCGTGGGCATGGACATATTTGTTGGAAAGAAGTCCAATATTTTTACGGTAGAGAAAAATGGGATTATCCGATTCCCTCCTGTAAATGGGCACCGGCGCCTTTCAACGAAAATCTTATTCCGAGAGATTAACTCGATCGGAAAGCTTTTTGAATTCGATATAAACCATATAACTGCAAACTCTTGAGCCGATCCTTTCCTCTATATACCCAACTTGATTCGATGAACTGCGGGCCCTCGTGCCTGGCTATGGTGGCCCGGTTTTACGGGCGGAATTATACCCTGCAGACCCTGCGGTCCAAAAGCTATATCACCCGGCAGGGAGTCTCTCTGTTGGGGATCAGCGATGCGGCCGAAAGCATCGGATTTCGCACCATGGGCGCCAAGATTTCCTTTGAACAGCTGGTCCATGAAGCCAAACTGCCCTGCATCCTGCACTGGAACCAAAACCATTTTGTGGTTCTGTACGACATCAAGAAGAAAAAACGGCGTTCGGGGGAGATCGATTATACCCTGAAAATCGCGGATCCGGCCGGGAAAAAATATCCGATGGACCGGGAAGGCTTCGGCAAATGTTGGCTCAGTTCGGTCTCCCGTCAGCAAGACAAAGGAATCGTATTGCTGCTCGAACCGGCCCCCGATTTTTACCTGCTGGAAGACGACGTACGGCAACAAAAAAAGAATTTGGGATTTTATTTTCGCTATTTGCTGCCCTACAAAAAGCAGTACGCCCAATTGATTGTGGCTATGTGCGTGGGTAGCCTGCTGGCACTCATTTTTCCCTTTCTCACCCAGGCGGTGGTCGATCAGGGGATAGCCAACAATAATCTGGGTTTTGTTACCTTGGTGTTGATATCGCAGTTAATCCTCACCCTCACCCAGACCGGAATGGGATTTCTGACCAGCTGGATTACCCTGCACACCAACGCGCGGATCAGCATATCGGTCATCTCCGATTTTCTGGCCAAACTTATGCGGCTGCCCATTCATTTTTTCGATTCGAAAAACATCGGAGATATCCTGCAGCGCATCGGGGACCACGGGCGCATCCAGGCCTTTCTTTCCGGTACCACGTTGACGACCCTTTTCTCCTTTTTTAATTTCTTTATTTTTGCGATCATCCTGGGGTATTACAACCTCACCATACTGGGGGTATTTATTTTGGGCAACGGGCTGTACGTAACTTGGGTACTGTTGTTTATGCGGTGGCGCCGTAAGCTGGATTACGTGCGGTTTACTCAGTCGTCGGTCAATCAGAGCAACATGGTGCAGATGATTACCGGAATGCAGGAAATCAAATTGAACAATTGTGAAAAACAACAACGGTGGCATTGGGAACGCATTCAAATTAAATTATTCAAAATCAGCATCAAAGGAACCGCGTTGGAACAGTATCAGGCGGCCGGTTCGACCCTGTTGGGACAATTTACCACCGTTATAATCTCCTTTCTGACGGCTCGGGCGGTGATCGAGGGGAACATAACCCTCGGGACGATGATGTCGGTGAGCTACATCATCGGCCAACTTTCCGGGCCGATCGGGCAGGTCATCGGATTTGCACAATCATTTCAGGACGCCAAAATCAGCCTGGAACGCCTCAATGAAATCCACAACCGAGAGGATGAAGAACAACTGCTCGAGAACAAACTGGACCGCATACCTTCCGCCGCCTCGATTACGGTGAAAGATCTATCTTTCAGTTACGACGGCGCCCAACGGGATTACGTATTGAAAGACCTGAATGTAGAAATTCCCCGAGGTAAAATAACGGCCCTTGTGGGTACCAGCGGAAGCGGAAAAACTACCTTGGTGAAGTTGTTGCTGGGATTTTACGAGCCGGTTAAAGGCACCATAAAAATCGGAGATACCCATTTACACGATATCAATCCTCATCTTTGGCGGCAATCGACCGGTGTGGTGATGCAGGACGGTTATATTTTTTCGGACACCATTGCCAACAACATCGCCTTCGGGGCGGAAAGCGTGGATAAAGAACGATTGCGGGCCGCGGTGAAGACAACCAACATTACCGATTTTATCGAATCCCTGCCATTAAAATACAACACCAAGATCGGAATGGAAGGCAACGGTGTCAGCCAGGGACAGCGTCAACGGATGCTGATAGCCCGCGCCGTCTACAAGGACCCGGAATTTTTATTCCTGGACGAGGCTACCAATGCCCTGGACTCGGTGAATGAGCGCAAAATCATGGAAAATCTTCGGGAATTTTATCAGGGCCGAACCGTGGTCATCGTCGCCCACCGTTTGAGCACGGTCCAGCACGCGGACAATATCCTGGTCTTAGACGACGGACGGTTGGTCGAACAGGGAACTCACGCCGAATTGGTGGCCCTCAAATCCGCTTATTATACGCTGGCAAGAAATCAACTCGAATTAGGATTATAGACGATGGCCGAAAGCAAAGAAGAAAAACAAATCGAATTGCGCAGTGAAGAACTGCAGGAAATTCTCGGAGCTATTCCCCCTGGATTTTGCAATGGGGAGTTTCCGTCATTGCGATCCTAGTCCTGCTGCTGCTGGGTAGTGCCGTATTCAAGTACCCGGACATCATTTCGGCGGAAATTACGCTCACCGGTACCATTCCACCGGCCGGTATCGTAGCCAAAACTACCGGCAAAATCGACGAATTTCTGGTAGAGGACAACCAGTTGGTTTCTTTCGACCAGTGGCTGGCCGTCATCGACAATCCGGCCAATACCCGAGAGCTTATCTATCTTCGGCACTACCTGGATACCCTGGACCTGGAAAGCAACGGACCGTTGCCGCCGGAAAATTTGAATCTGGGTACCCTTCAATCCCAATATTATACCTTCTATGCTTTGCTGTACGATTACGACGAATTCCGACGGCTGAATTATTATCCCTCCAAAATCACCATGTCCGAGGAAAGAATTGGACAGTATGAAGTACAGTATAAAAACCTGGCCCGCTAGTTGGAGCTCACCCGGGAGAAAATGGTAATCGACCGGGCTCAGTTTTTGCGGGATTCCATGCTGCATCGGAACGGCGTCATATCGCCCTATGAATACGAAGTCTCTCAGGCCCAGCATCTGCAATCCTACATTTCCTATGAAAGCATGGTTTACTCGATCAACGGGGTGGAAATTCAACTGGCTCAAATGCAGGAATCCTTGTTCGATTTGCAACAACAATACACGGACAAAAAGAATTCTTTTAAAACACAGCTAATCAACAACATCAATCATCTGAAGGCCGATCTATTATCCTGGGAAATGACTTACGTACTGCGCTCTCCGATCAAAGGGAAAGTCACCTTTACCACCTTCTGGGTGGAGAATCAGAATATTTCCGCGGGAGAAGAGGCCTTTACCGTCGTACCGACCGCCGAACAAGAGCCGCTCGGCAAAGCGCTGTTGCCGCTTTCGCGATCCGGCAAAGTGGAGGTCGGGCAACGGGTGAACATTCGGTTCGAGAATTTTCCGGACACGGAATTCGGAATGATCCGGGGCGAGGTAAAAAGCATTTCCGCCATTCCCATCCAAGTTGACGGCCAGTATGTCTATACGATCGAGATCGCTTTCCCGAATCGCTTGCAAACCACCTATGGAAAAGAGCTCCCCTATTTGCCCCACATGCGGGGACAGGCGGATATCGTAACTACGGACGTGACGCTGCTCGAACGCTTTTTAATGCCTCTGCGCAAAGCGATTTCCCAGGGTTTATAGTTGTCAGAAAACCGGTAGCCTATTCGAATACGAAGACAACCGATTCGAACACGGGCGTCCAGTCAAACACAAATTCCGAATGGGAACTGGCATTTCGTACGCACATATGAGAGCGGGGAATGATTCCCAGTGTCGAACTGTATTCGATCACGGGCGCACTCGGGCTGTTGGTCGGCACTCCGTGGATGTAGGCGCCGTTGCAAAATCGGCTGGCCCACGGAGCATATCCGGCAATCGTGCTGGTGCCGTCATGCAAGTAATACATTTTTTCCTTTTTCTCCTGGACCACAAAAAGCCCCTCCGGAGTTTCATGGGCATAAGGCGGATGATGTACCCCGGTCGTGGCCGGATTGATACTGCGAATCAACCAGCGATGATCCGATTTTTCAAAAGGGGATATATTTTGATTGTGCCGGTCGATCATGATGGCGCGGGTAAATACCGTTTGCGGGTCCATCACGGTTACGTATCGGACCGAAATCTCCCACTCTCCGGGAGCGTTGTAGGATTCCAGGCGGTAACGGGACGAGTCCGGACTGAGACCTGTTATTTTTACCAGCGAACCGTCCCGGCCGTACCGTTCTGGAACCTCCTCTCCGAGGGCAAATAACGGAACCGATTGATGCTTTTCCACTCCGTACCGGTCAGATACTCGGTCATAGGAATTGCGGACCCACTGCCGGACCAAATCCGCTTCGCCGTTGCGGTTGGAACGGTTTTGCAGAACAGCGAACTGGGCCCGTCTCTGTTGGATGGAATCCAGTATAAAAAGCCGTTCGCGAATCTTATCCATTTGCACGAAACGGACCGTATCCCGGTAAGGATAACGCTCGGACAGGGTATATCGGTCATAAAGCAGTTGCTTTTCGATCACGATATCGTCCCTGGAAAACTTCCGGATCGGAAGACGTCGCACAGTGACGGTTTCACCCGCAGTGAGCGCCGATGTTTTTTCACTGGTCCGTTCGCACGCAGAAAGACCGAGCCACATCGGCAACAGGAATAGCCAATATTTCATTTTTTTCCTTTTTCAGGCAACAATAGCCGGAACCTCACCGTAGCAAATCATTTGCCAGAGAGGGAAAGGGATCCAGGAATCGGCGGCATCTATTTTTTCAGAAAACAGGTCTTCAGTACGATGCTGCTTCCTTCGATTTTGCAATCCACCTCTTCCGGGTTGTCGGTCAGGCGGATGCTTTTGACTTTTGTGCCCCGTTTGATCACCATCGACGAGCCCCGTACTTTCAGGTCTTTGATAACGGTTACCGCGTCGCCATCCTGTAATTCGGCGCCGTTGCTGTCCCGAACCTCCGGCGCGGCAGACCCTTCTGCCGGTCCTTCAGCCCATTCGTGTCCGCAAACCGGACAAATGAACAGCGAACCGTCGGTATAAACATCCGTTGATCCGCACACCGGACAAGGCGGAAATTGACTCATAGCATTGTTTTTTTGAAGTATTCGGGCTAAAGATAATCATTTTGGCTTGACTCGGAAAGAGCCGGCATTCGGATTTCAGAGCGATTGCATCCAGGTGGATGAGAAGGCTACCGGTTGGCTCTCGTGGTGAGTGAGGCTCAGCGCAGAGACGTAATAGCGGTACTCACGGAATTCCTCCGGACGGGCCATGGACAGCATCAGGGAGCTTTTGCCGGTTACACACAGGATATTTTCCGGATGATCGAAATCCGGATTTTCCGTTCCCGCCGGAAAACGGTATACCACATACCGCCGGTTGTTGTTCTCCGGTTGCCAATTCAAATACAAATGATCGCCCATGGCGTACAAAAACGGAGCTCCCGGGTCGCAGGGTTCGATTGCTTTCACCCGCGGATTGATCGGCCAGAGCGACCGGTGCTGGTAAACCTGTTCGAGCAGGGCGCGCTGTAAGTTTTCGTCGGCCAGAAATTTGGCGCTGTACAAAAAGGAGCCTTGGATGTGCGGATAGCCGCGGTTCATCCGGATTTGCCGGATGATTTCCATCGGAGTCCGCCAGGCCGGTTTACTCGAACGGGGATTGATCAGGTATAACGCATGGCCGATATACGATAAGGTATTGTTGGCATTGTCGTTCCACCATTTCACCAGCACCTGATAATCCGCCAGCGGATGACCGATTTCCCAATACAGCTGTGGACTGACGTAATCGATCCACCCCTGTTGTTCCCAGTGGAGGATATCGGCATACAGGTCATCGTAATTGGTTTGTCCGGCCCGAGTAACCGAGCCGCGGGGGTCCCGCGATGCGTTGCGCCAGACGCCGAAGGGCGATATCCCGAATTCTACCCAGGGTTTACGCGATTTGATGGTCTGACTGATGGCCTGAATGACCCGGTCCACATTATCCCTGCGCCAATCCTCTTTGTCGCTGAATCCGCGCGGATCCCGACGGAAATACTCCTGGTCCGGAAACTCCTTTCCGGCCACGCGGTACGGATAAAAATAATCGTCCATATGAATGGCATCGATATCGTACTTTTCCACGATTTCCGCTACCACTCGCACGATGTGTTCCCGCGAACGATCGTCCGCCGGATTGAAGTAATGCGTTTTATCATATTGGGCCAGCCAGCCGGAATATTTTCCGTAAAGAGTGCTTTTTAGCTCCGCCGGCAAATTCGCATCGTCCAGCCAGACCCGGTAGGGATTGATCCACACATGGACCGCAATTCCTCGTTTGTCACACTCTTCGATGGCCAGCGCCAACGGATCGTACTCCGGCGCCCGTCCCTGTTTGCCGGTCAGCCAGTGGGACCACGGTTCATAGGAGGATCGGTAAAAGGCATCCGCGGTCGGACGAATCTGGAATGCCACACAGTTCATATTATTTTTTACCACATGGTCCAGAATAGCGATCAGCTCCTGTTGCTGCCTCTGTGCATCTTCGCCGGCTTTGGACGGCCAATCGATATTGGCCACCGTCGCGATCCATGTACCCCGCATTTCCCGCTTAGGCGGCTGCGCCCAACAGGAAATCCCGAAAGTAAGGATGAGAACGAATATGAACAGTCTTTTCATCGCAATAAACTCTTGTTGTACCCTTGCCCGCGAGCAACCTGCAGGGCTGTTTTCGAACAATGGCGGGAAAGGAGTCGCAGCCATTTGTGTGCCAAAAATCTTTTCCGGTGATTTTTTTGTCCTCCTGCTGCGGCATATCGTGCATCCGATTGACTTATCCTGCGGCGGCTTTCCATGGTTCACTTCCCGGTAAGCCGCTTTCGACCGTGAAATTTGCCGGAACGGGATTTAAAACATTTCAGGACAAAGAGGCGCCTTCCCGGAAATTCGCCGGTCGATGGAGCACCACCGGCCTCCATGCATGGCCTTCGGCCACAAAACTGAGCACAAAATTAACAAATCTTTCGGGCCGGACAGTACAGAATCCGACGATAATTGGTAATTTTGCACAAGGTGTTATACGGATTCATTCTAACTCAAAATAAACCAAATACTTAAATTATGAAAAAAGCTTTCCTGCTGTTCGGAATCCTCGCTTTGGCCGCCTGTTCCGACCAGAAGAAACCACTGACCGTACAGCTGTCCAACCCTACCGCTACTCCCCGGCCGGACGAATCCGTAGTACTGATCCGAGAACAACTCGATCCGGCGGATCATCGGCTGCCGGCCGTGATGGATGCCCAGGGTCATTACGTGCCCTCGCAGGTCGACGACCTGGACGGCGACGGCCAATGGGATGAACTGGCCTTCGTGACCGACCTGGCGCCTCACGAAACCGCTGAATTTAAAATCGTATGGGTGGAACCGGAAAATTATCCGGAGTTCCCTGTCCGCACCAACATTCGCTACGGGGTAATGACCCGTCCCGGCCACATCGAAGAACTCACCTCCGATATGCATTACAAAGACCAGGTGTATTTTATCAATACGGAAGGATATCCCTACCAAATGGACTGTGTGGCGTGGGAAAACGACCTGGTCGGTTTCCGCCATTACTACGACGGTCGCAACAACAAGGATTATTTCGGTAAACGGGTTACGGATATGGTACTTGATCGGGTCGGCATCCGTGAAGACGGTACTCCGGGTGATACTTATCACGTATGGGCCGACTGGGGCCGCGACATTATGAGCGTGGGTACTTCATTCGGTATCGGCGGATTGGCCGCTTGGGTCGACGACAGCCGGTTCGTACGGATGGGCCGCGTCAACGAAGACCCGGTGGATGTGATCGATTCGACCGGATATACCCTGATCTTCGAAGGCCCGGTACGTTCCCGCTTTGCGCTGGATTTTTACGGCTGGGACATCGAGGGTACCAAAATCGATCTGCGCCAAGAGGCGACCATCTGGGCCGGGAAACACAACTACGACAATCGGGTGATCGCCAAAAATCTACCGGAAAACATCCGGTTGATGACCGGATTCCTCTATAATTTCAACGATATGCCCCTGGAGGAGCTCGATTTCAGTCAATACATCGGCATGGCCACCCATGACCATCAAAGCTACGACAAAGAATTTATCATGGGAGTGGGCATGATTCTGCCGAAAAACAACGTAGAAAAATTGTTTCTCTCGCCGGAATACATTCCGCAGATCAGCCGCACTTGGTGCGCCGTGCTGAACCTGGAACCCTACGGAGAAGCGGAGTACAAAGCCTATGCGGCATGGGAACATCAGGACGAGCGGTTCCGGGACCGGGAATATTTCCTGGATTTGATCCGTAGCGAAGGTGCGCGCCTGGATGATCCGGTGAAAGTCACCCTGAAATAATTAATATTCGATTAGAAACGGTACAAGAATCCGGCCGGGACCGCTCAAGTCCGGACCGGATTCTTTATTTTTGCGTGTTTGAACAAAAAAGTAAATCTGTGGATCCCGTTATTACCAGTCTTAAAAATCCGTTGGTGCGCGATATCCTGCTGTTGCAGGAAAAATCGCGCGCGAGAAACCGGCAGCAGGCTATCGTGATCGAAGGGATCAAAGAAATTTCCCTGGCCGCCGGTGCGGGCATTGCCTTTCGAAAAGTAATTTACCAGCCGAGCTTGATGGATGGGGACCGAGTCCGGGAGCTTTGCGGTTCGGCGGGAACGGGCGCGGATTTTGTCTCGGTCTCGGAATCGGTGTATGCGAAGATCTCTTACCGGGAATCTACCGGAGGAGTGGTGGTGATTGCCGAGAAACCGGAAAGTTCGCTGGCGGATTTACCGGTAGGTCCGGAAGCGGTGTTTATCATTCTGGAAGCGGTGGAGAAACCCGGAAATCTGGGAGCCATTTGCCGGGTGGCGGATGCGGCGCAGGCGAGCGGATTGATCGTTTGCGATCCGCGAACCGATATTTACAACCCGAATGCCATCCGGTCGAGTTTGGGTTGTGTTTTTACCGTCCCGGTGGTCACTTCGGATTTCGCCACGGCACAGGAATGGTTGAAAAGCCACCGAATTACCAGTTTCGCCGCAGAATTGACAGCAGCCGAATGGTACCATCAAACCGATCTGAGCGGACGCATTGCGTTGGTCTTCGGCACGGAAGCTACCGGACTGACGGCCCAATGGATCGCGGGCGCGGATCATCGGATTAAAATACCGATGGGCGGTGTGATCGATTCGTTGAACGTGACCACTTCCGTGGCCATTATCACTTTCGAAGCGATGCGCCGCCGCGGATTCGGAATGGATTTAACAGCGAAAGGGCGACGTTAAAAACTTTCGGCTCCTTTGCAGGCCTGCTCGGCATTCGGTCAAGGCAGGAATGGATGATTGGATCAAAGGCCCCGTGGAAAATCATCTCGAAGGGAAGCCCCGAAGGGAAACCCGGAGGGAGACCGATCGAAAATCCAAGAGGAGCCCCCGCAAACCGCACCGGAGAAGCCGTATGGCCCAGAAGGATATTTAACCCTAAAAGGAATCGATATCTTGTGTATCAGGACGAGACATAAAAAAGAACGAAAACCATGAAAAAAGCAATGCTTTTCCTTGTTGTGATGCTGACCGGCTCCACGTTATGCAAGGCTCAGACAGGAATTCCCGATCCGTTAATCTTCAACGACGGAACTCCGGTAGTCACCGTTGAAGCCTGGACGGATACCCGACGGGCCGAGTTATTCGAATTATTCACCTCTCAAATGTACGGCCGCTCCCCGGAACACGGGCAGGAGATTACCTGGACACTCTTCGACCAGCAAGATTCGGCCTTGGATGGCTTAGCCGTCCGCCAACAATTCCGCATTCTTTGGAACGGAACCCAGGAAGGGCCCTATACCGATGTGCTGCTCTACCTGCCGGCACAAGTCTCGGGTGAAATCCCGTTGGTTGTGGGATTGAATTTCGACGGCAATCATACTGTAGACGAGGATCCGGATATCCGCCTGCCGGAATATTACTACCGATATACCCAGAAAAAGCCGCTGGTCCGGGGAAGCGATGCCGGCCAATGGCCCATCCGAGAAATACTGGCTCGGGGGTACGGAGTGGCGACCGCCTGGCGCAGTGAGGTTTCGGCCGACAGCCGGGCCCACCACCTGGAAGGAATCCGTTCGGTGTATCCCGAATTGGCCGAAGGGGAGGAAAATTGGGCGACGGTAGCGGCCTGGGCCTGGGGGTTGAACCGGATAGCCGACCTGCTGTCCCTCCACCCTCGCGTAGCCGGCGACCGGATCTGCCTGATCGGTTTTTCCCGGTTGGGTAAAGCGGCGCTGTGGGCCGGAGCCACCAATGCGCAAATTCATGCCACAGTGAGCGTGTGTTCCGGAGCCGGAGGAGCGAAACTACTGCATCGAAACGAAGGGGAAAAAGTGCAGAATCTGGTCGGGGTAGGCTATTGGTTTTGCCGGAATTTCAGCCAATATGCGCACAAGGATACCGAACTGCCGTTCGATGCACACATGATGATGTCGCTCATTGCTCCGCGGGCCTTGTATGTGGCCAGCGCGAGTGAAGACCTGTACGCCGACCCTCCGGGAGAATATGCCGCCCTACAACTGACCTGCCCGGTGTATCAGCTTCTCGGTTATCCGTCCCGTTTGCCCGCCGAATTTCCGGCCGCGGACAATCCCGTGGGCGGCGGTACCCGGATCGGCTACCATGTCCGAACCGGAAAACACGATATCACCGCGCAGGACTGGAAATACGTACTGGATTTCCTGGACCGGTTGCCCTGAATCGGTTCGGTGAACTTTCGGTCTCTTTCGGGAAGAAGTTGCCGGCCGATCGACCGGCAACTTTCCCGGAGATAGTGCCGTTTATCGCGGTTTTTCTCTTACCACTTTTTCATTCGCCATTCGGGATTTTCTCTCCCGCCCCACCTCTTTTTGCAAATCGGTAAGCATATCGATCTGAATTTTTTGCAGTTCGATCAATTCTTGTTGCTGATAAATCATCAGGTGATCCAGTTTCTCATGCAGGGCCCGCACTTCCAATTCGGATTTTAAATTGACCATATAATCTTCCTTCGCCCTTTACCGGTCTTTGTCCGATTGCCGGTTTTGGCTCATCATAATCACCGGCGCCTGCAAAGCCGCCAGGCAGGAAAGCAACAGATTCAACAAAATAAAGGGGTACGGGTCGAACCCTTTGTTCATCAACCAAAAGACATTCAAGCCGATCCAACCGAGCAGGAAACCGATAAAAATTAAAATAAAAGTCCAGCTTCCCCCGAACGAAGCGACTCGATCGGCGATTCGTTCTCCGAAAGTAGAACCGGCCTGGTCCGCCTGGTCCGGATTTTCGCTGACAATGGATTCTTCCCGGACCGACTCCAGCACCTTGTGCTCCAGGTCGGACAACTTGCCCACCTCCTGGCTCAGGTAATCCGCCACATACCGCTCGCGGTATACATTCAGTTCTTTCATCGATAAATTCCGGGCCTGATCGAAATCCGGATGATCCTGCCGGATCAACTCCAACAGCGAGCTGCGAAGCGAATGACCGGAAATCTTCTGGTCTATGGGAAACCGTTTTCCCGATAAATCACTGATAAATGTTTTCATACCGTAGGATGGCTTAATGAGTTTGGGAAGGGTGCAAATACCGTGCACAATTTTTACTTCATTATTGCTGGATTTTTTTGTATTTTTGGACAAATCATACGACACCGGCACCCGGATGAGGAGTTTAGACGAGAAGGACGGACGGAAGGTTTTTCGGAAAACCGGAAAACCGGGGCGAATATTTCGCTGTGAAGCCCATGGCCTACGG
>JAJQAW010000061.1:0-3366 GCA_021203585.1 Rikenellaceae bacterium | reverse complement strand
GGCCTACGGGAACTGGCCACTTCCGGAGAAATACGGACGGCGGAAGTCCTGGAAGTCGGAGAGGATTATCTGCTAACCGGGTACATCGAAAGCCGCACTCCGCAGGGAAATTTTTTCGACCGCTTCGGACGGCAGCTGGCCCGGATGCACCGACATACCTCCGCCATGTTCGGTTTTCGGGAAGATAATTTTATCGGGGAGAATCCGCAACCGAACGTTCCGCAAGGGACCGAAGGTGGGAACTGGCCGGAATTTTTCTGGAACAAACGGCTGTTGTTCCAATACCGGATGGCCGAAAAAAAAGGATGGGTCAGCACCGATTTGCGGGCGGCATTTCTGCTACTCGAAACCCGGATATACCGCTTGCTGGGAGAAGAAAGCCGGGAACCGCCCTCCTTGCTGCACGGCGATTTGTGGAGCGGCAACTTTCTCTGCGACTGCGAAAACCGACCGGTATTGATCGATCCGGCGGTCTATTACGGGCATCGGGAAGCCGAACTGGCCATGACCCGGCTTTTCGGAGGTTTTCCTCCGGCTTTTTACAAAGCCTATGAGGAAGAATTCCCGCTACCGCCAGGCTGGCCGGAGCGGCACAACCTGTACGCGCTTTACCATGTATTGAATCACCTCAACCTCTTCGGCAGAGCCTATCTCCTGCAGGCGGAGCAATTGGCGGAAAGTTATGTTTAACCGACATATCACTCAAATTCACACAACACGAACAAAAAATTGGAACGGTTTATGAAAAAGACAATCGGAATGTTGGGAATGGCATTGCTCTCGGGCGTGTTATTCTCTTGTAATGGTGGAACAAACACGACAGAACCCATGAAAACAGGCTACACCGACATGGAAGCCCTCGAAGCTATCTTCTCCCGCAAGAGCGTTCGCCAGTTTGTGGCGGACCGGCCGGTAGAACAGGAAAAAATCGAACTGATGCTGCGGGCCGGCATGGCTGCGCCCTCGGCGATGGACCGACGTCCGTGGGAGATCGTCGTTTTTAGCGACCGGGAGTCCATGGACCAACTGGCCGAATCGCTTCCCTATGCCAAAATATTAACCCAGGCTCCTATGGCCATCGTGGTTTGCGGAGATCGGGAAAAATCGGAGCACAACTGGTACATCGACTGTTCTGCGGTCACCCAGAACATTTTGCTGGCTGCCGAAGCGCTCGGACTGGGAGCCGTGTGGACCGGAGTTTATCCGGGCCAGGAACGCGTCGATCTGGTATCGGCCGCGCTCGGATTACCGGAACACATCATCCCGCTCAATGTCATTCCCATCGGATATCCGGACGGAGAGCATCAACCCAAGGACAAATGGGACGAATCCAAAGTGCACTACAATAAGTGGTAGCCTTTGTTTTAGGTTAAAAAACGGAGAAGCGAACGAGACGCTTCTCCGTTTTTTTATTCCCCACGCTTTCCCTGTTTCTTTTAAACCATTCTTCTTCCGGTTGAGCCTACGTATTACGGGCGCGTAAGTTCAAAACCAACCACGCTACCCCGGGCCTGCTGTCCGGGCAGCACCCCGGATATCCGGTATAACACAAACGCTGGGAAATGGTATAAAAAAGGGGGAAACCGCGTTTCCCTCCTTGTTACATTTTACAGCTGTTACATCATACCCATTCCGCCGCCGCCCATCGGAGGCATGGCCGGAGCGTCCTCTTTTTTATCAGCCAACACACATTCCGTAGTCAGGAACATCGAGGCGATAGAGGCCGCATTTTCCAGTGCCACCCGAGTTACTTTGGTCGGATCGATAATCCCTGCGGCGATCAGGTCTTCGTATTGATCCAAACGGGCATTGTAACCGTAAGCCCCCTGGCCTTCTTTTACTTTTTGTACGACCACCGAATCTTCGCCGCCGGCATTGGCCACAATCTGACGAAGCGGCTCTTCGATAGCCCGTTTAACGATGGCAATACCGGTATTTTCATCTTCGTTGTCGCCTTTCACCTGCTCCAGTGCAGCCACCGCGCGGATATAAGCTACACCGCCGCCCGGCACAATTCCTTCTTCGACCGCCGCACGGGTAGCCGCCAGGGCATCATCCACCCGGTCTTTTTTCTCTTTCATTTCCACTTCGGTAGCCGCTCCCACATACATCACCGCAACACCGCCGGCCAATTTTGCCAGGCGCTCGGCCAGTTTTTCCTTGTCGTAATCCGAAGTCGAGGCGGCCATCTGTTTACGAATCTGGGTCACCCGATCCTCGATGGCGTTTTTCTGACCGTCTCCATTGACAATCGTCGTATTTTCTTTGCTTAAGGTTACTTTTTCAGCGCCACCCAACATTTCCAGGGTAGCCTGATCCAGGCGGAGACCTTTTTCTTCCGAAATCACCGTACCTCCGGTCAGGATGACGATATCTTCCAGCATTTCTTTGCGGCGGTCGCCGAATCCGGGTGCTTTTACCGCAGCGATTTTCAAGGTGCCGCGTAGTTTATTAACTACCAGCGTAGCCAGGGCTTCGCCGTCGACATCCTCCGCGATAATCAACAGGGAGCGGCCGCTCTGAGCCACCGATTCCAATACCGGCATGAGCTCCTTCATGGTCGATACCTTTTTGTCGGTAATCAGGATGGCAGGACGTTCCAGAACGGCTTCCAGTTTTTCGGAATCGGTCATGAAGTAGGGAGAGATGTATCCGCGGTCGAACTGCATTCCTTCCACCACATCCACATATGTTTCGGTTCCTTTGGCTTCTTCTACCGTGATTACCCCTTCTTCATTTACTTTGGAGAAGGCCTCGGCAATGAGTTTTCCGATTTGGTTGTCGTTATTGGCCGAGCTGGTCGCTACCTGCTCGATTTTTTCCATGCTTTTGCCCACTTTCTGGCTTTGTTGCTGCAGGTTTTCCACCACCGCAGCCACGGCTCTGTCGATCCCCCGTTTGAGATCCATCGGGTTGGCGCCCGCAGTCACGTTTTTCAAACCGACTCCGATAATGGATTGAGCCAAAACGGTTGCCGTGGTGGTACCGTCGCCCGCGTCGTCAGCGGTTTTAGAAGCCACCTCGCGGACCATTTGAGCCCCCATATTGGCGAACGTATCTTCCAGTTCGACCTCTTTGGCCACCGTTACACCGTCTTTGGTAATGTACGGAGCACCGAATTTTTTATCGATCACTACCGTGCGGCCTTTCGGACCGAGGGTTACTTTTACAGCATCTGCCAAAGCATCCACTCCGACTTTGAGCAGTTCGCGGGCTTCGTTGTTGTATTTGATTTCTTTTGCCATGGTAAAATCTGATTTATGGTTTCTTTTTTCGGAGCGAGGTCACACCCGCTCTTCGGTTTGTTTGAAGATTAAATAATGGCCAGAATATCGTTCTGACGCATGATGATGTAATCCGTTCCGT
>JAJQAW010000024.1 GCA_021203585.1 Rikenellaceae bacterium | reverse complement strand
ATGATGTATTTTCAGGCCGGTTTGTTCAAAGATATCCTTTTCGAGAGCTCCACCCTCTGGGGCAAGGGCACGGGCAGTAATTACTGCATCCAGTTCAGCCATAGCAACCGCATCAGCAACAACGATTTGTGGACCTGGTCGCTTAACCAGACCGTGGAATTTACCTATTGTACCGTATACAACAGCGCCCGCACCACGCAATTCTGGAACAGCAACCAATGGAACACGACCTCGGGCAGAATTAAAAATTGGGCTACGGTTACCTATACGATCTTCCTGGACTGCGGGAACGGAGAGGTAATCTGCCGGCTTCGGTCCAATAACGCCAACAATGTGGGCATTACCTGCCAATCCAACTGCTATTGGTACAACGGCTCCTTTCCGGAAAAAGAGACAGAAACCAATTGGGATTCCAGCGGCACGGCTATCCGAACCGATCCCGGACTGGTCGATCCGGAAAATGGGAATTTTACGGTTACGGGCATCCAGCAAAGAGGGGTTACCGGAGATCCTCGCTGGTGGTAGTCAGCCGGTTCATCATTCACTGAAAAGAAAAGAGATCATGAAGAAAAAAATACATTATACCTATCGGTCCTCTTCCTGTTCGCCTGCATTCTTCCCGCCACTGCACAGGAACCGGTGACGGTTCGGGGCACCGTTTTGACCGAAGACCGCCAATCCATTCCGGGCGCCGGCATTATCGTGCAGGGAACCTCTACAGGCACAGTCACCGACCGGGAAGGCAAATTCACGATCCGGGTACCGGAAAACAGGAAACTGGAAGTTTCCTTCGTCGGCTACGAACCCCAGGTGATCGCCAACTTGGTCGATCCGGTAATTATCCTGAAAGAATCGGCCACCGAGATGGATGAAGTGGTGGTCATGGGATACGGCAGTCAGATTTCGCAGCGGAATGTCATGGGAGCGGTTGCGGTCATCCGTCCCGAAGAAATCCGCGATCTTTCCTTCGGCGATCTATCTTCCTCCCTGCGGGGATTGGTTCCCGGTCTGGAAGTGGTCAGCCAGGGAAACCGGCCGGGAGATACGGCCACGATCATTATCCGCAACGCGGATATGAATTACTTGGACAGTAATTACAAATCGGCCGAAGCGATCGAACAGATTACCACTCCGCTGTATGTAATCGACGATTACATCACCACGGAAGAGGAGTTCAATAACCTGAATCCGAACGAAATCGAAAGTCTGACCATCTTGAAAGATGCCGCGGCCGCCGTATACGGTGTAAACGGTGGACGGGGCGTCATCCTGGTGACCACCCGCCGCGGTCAGCCCGGACCGGCTCGAATTTCCTACCAGGGCCAGTTCGGTTTCAAGGATGCGATCAAACACCCGAAAATGCTGGACGCTTACTCCTACGGTCAATTATGGAATGCGGTGGTGCGGGCAGCGGACCGAAGCTCCACGGATGTGGACTACATCGACCAGATGTTCTCGGCCGCCGAACTGGAACTCATGAAATCCATGAATTACGACCTGTTGGATAAATACTGGACCCCGGCGCTAACCCATCGCCACAGCATGAGTCTGAGCGGCGGCAGCGAAAACGCCAATTACTTCACCAATATTTCCTATTATTCGGAAGACGGAAATATCGGACGCCTGGATTACAACCGGTGGAATTTTCGCAGCGGTGTGGATGCCCGCCTGGGTAACTGGTTCAAAGCGAGCGTCAATATTTCGGGGCAATACGGTCAGCAGGAAAGCAGCTACAGCACCATGGTAAGCGGCAGCGCGGGAGTGGTCAATTCGGAGACCGATTACCGGATTCTATTGATGAATCCCCGTTATATCCCCGATTATGTGAACGGACTGTCGATCGTGCGGAACGGCATCGACAATACGCAGAATACGAACGCCTTGCAGAATTACAATTTCGATGTGATTCAGAAATCCGAGAATTACCAGCGCACGACCCCGACCAATCTCAATATGAATTTCTCGTTGACTCATGACTTCGGCTGGACCGGATTTCTGAAGGGCCTGACCATCCGCGTCTCCTATTCCCGTCAAATCAACGTCAATAAAGTAAACCGTTCGATCGGCGATTTTACGGTCTACCGCATGATTAACCGGGTGGACGGTATGGGCAACAGCACCCCGCAGGGCCACCTCTACACGGGCCCGGGCGCAGATTACGACATGACGAATTTCGAGGAGATGAAACTCTCCAGCGGCGGCGGCGAAGCGGGCGGCGACCGGGGATTTATCTCTCGAACTTTGGCCCGCGACGAAGGATATCAGGTCAGCTGGGTCACCAATTATGCCCGCCAATTCGGACTGCACGGGGTCAGCGCCATGTTCACGATCGAAAAATCGGAGAAAGAATCGGAAGACCTCTACGGGAGACGGAATCAACCTTACTCCTTCTCCAACGGCCAGTACCACACAGCATACGGAAGTTCGGAGACCGATTTCGGGCGGAGTGAATCGGGAAATTTATCCTACGTGGGCCGCGCCGGGTATTCCTACGACGGCAAATACCTGTTGGATTTTGTGGTTCGTATCAACGCCTCTACCAAATTCCATCCGGACAATTACTGGGGTGTATTTCCGAGTATTTCGGCCGGTTGGATCGCTTCCGACGAACCGTGGTTCCACAGCCGGGTAATCGATTTTCTAAAATTCCGCGGTTCTTTCGGCCTCATGGGATCGGATAACATCGCAGCTTGGGCGTGGCTGACCGCATACGGGGTCTCCAACGGGGGCGGTTCGCCCTTGTTCGGCACCAATCCGAACGCGGAAACCAATCAGACGATCAAAATCAATTACCCGAGCAGCGGTGCCGCCAATCCACAGGCTCACTGGGATAAAAGCTACAAAACCAATTTCGGGGTCGATCTTCGTTTCCTGCGCAACCGATTATCGGTGGGACTCGATGCTTTCTATAACATGAACCGCGATCAATTCATGGTCTTCCGCGGATCCGAAGGATACGCGGCCACGGTGGGGGCCCAGGCCGGAGCGGAGAATTACGGTTCCACCGATAATTACGGTATCGAGCTTTCTTTGGGTTAGCGGGACAACATCGGCCCGCATTGGTCCTACCGCGTCAATATCAATACCGCCTACGGCGATAACCGGGTATTGAAAGCGCCCTGGCCCGCCGGCGGTCTGTACGATATCGGACAGACTCGGTATAAAGAGCGCCGGGCCGTGGGCACCTGGGGCTACGACTGCATCGGCATGTTCCGCAGTTACCAGGAGATCAACGAATATTTCGATAAACACAGCATCACCACCTACATGGGCCTCAAACAATCGGATGTCCATCCGGGAATGTTGATTTACCGAGATATCCGCGGAGCACGGGGGACGGTGGCCACGGTAACTGAAAACCCACACCTGTACGACGAATGGGGTTATGAAAAAAAACCGGACGGAATCATTAACGAATACGATATGGTCAAAATCGACAACCGGGGGAATTTCTGCAATTTCTCGATGAATTTCGGAGGGTCCTATAAAAATGTCTTTACCTTCAGCGGACAGATCGGCGTGAGCTGGGGCGGCTATAATTTCGTGCCCGCCAACGCGCGCGGTACTCAGAACCTGGTGAACAACAACACCGGCTACGAAGAGATGCAGACCGTAAATATGCCCGTTTTCTGGAAAGATATGTTCATTTACGAAGATGTTTACGACGGTTACGGTAACCTGACCACGCCCGCTAACCCGGGCGGTAAATACCCGAACCTGCGGTACACCTCGGTCAATAACAAAACGTCTACTTTCTGGAAAGTCAGCGGTTTTACGGCCGCCCTGCGTAATATCACGTTGGCCTACAACCTGCCGCCGGAGTTATCGCAAGTGGTGGGCATCGAAAATTGCCGGTTAAACCTGACCATCCAAAACGTACTGAGTTTTTACAATCCGTATCCCAAAAAATTCATCGACCCGATGTCCGGCTACGGAAGTTACCCGACCCAGCGGATTTTTACCCTCGGGGTTAATCTTTCCTTCTAACTCTGTAAAACCATGGATAAAAAAAGAATCATCGTAGCGCGGCCGGTCATCCGGCTCCTACCAGCTGTTCTGCTTCTGATGTGCGGATGCAGCGACCAGTTTATGAAAGATAAGACCAATTACAACCTGATCAGCCCGGATGCCGTTTATTCCGATTACAAAGGAGCTCAATCCCGGGTGGATTACCTGTACCGGGTCATCATGTCGACCACATCGGAGCAGTACATGAGCGCCTTTTACACCACGGGGCGATCCGATATTTTTTCCCAGTCGACCGAAGAATATTCCGGCATCAGCACCAGCAATTACTGGATCAACCGGGCCGGGGTGAACATCGTCGACGGTCCCGATTTTTTCTATTTCGAAAACAAGGAGACCAATCCCTGGGGGCGTATCCGGGAATGCAACGACGTCATCGAGAATGTGCTTGCGGCCGATTTTACGGAGGAAGAAAAAAAGGAACTGCTGGGTCAAGCCTACTTCTGGCGGGCGTGGGTATATTATCAGTTGATTAAACTGATGGGCGGCGTCCCGATTATCGACAAAGTACAGGATCCGATCGTGGGCAACGGAAGCAGCGAGGGCATGGCCGTGCCGCGGTCCACAACGAGGGAATGCGTTGAATTCATCTGCAACGATTTACAGACGGCCGCCGATTATCTGCCTGAGAAATGGCTGAACGAGTCGGTGGACTACGGACGTCTGACCAAAGGCGCGGCCTTGGCGGTGATGGGCCGGGTCCGGTTGCTCTACGCCAGCCCGCTCTTCAACCGCCAGGACGACCCAGCGCGGTGGGAACTGGCTTATGAGGTCAATAAACAGGCCCGCGAGTTGTTGCGGTACACGGATGCCCGATTCCCCGGAGTCAATGCTTCGGAATGGGCCCGCATGTTCGCCCCCCCCCGGGAAATCGTTCATCCCGAAGCGGTACTCTTCACCCTATACAGCATTGCCGAGCAGAATAACAAATTGAACAGCTGGGAGAACGCGATTCGACCCAAGAATATCTACGGCGGCAACGGCATCGATGTGACCTATACCATGATCGACCTGTTTCCGATGTCCGACGGTAAAAGACCGCATTCGTTGGATTACCGCCTCCTCCCCGCCTCGGAAGTGCAGTACAACCAGAACCTGTTTTTTCTGGACCGGGACCCGCGGTTTTACCGGACCTTCGCCTTTCCGGGTGAGCGTTGGGCGGCATATGCGGACCTGAATCCCGTCCGGGACGATTCGGTCGGCATCTACCTCTATCCTTATGCCGCACAGGATTACGAGCTGTGGAGCTATGCGTAGTACAAGGACATGGAGTCGATGAACAAGGAGGACCAAACCAGTGATTCGTGGGTTGCCGACGGCATCGGAAATACCCGAAGAACGGTCTATCTGCGCAAACGATCGGACGATTACGATCTGGATAAAATCAACATGTATACCTTTAGCGAAACGGATAAATATTCTCGCTCATTCGCTCCCTACCTGGAACTGCGTTACGGCGAAGTGTTGCTCAATTTTGCCGAATCGGCCTGCGGAGCCGGAAAGGGTCAGGAAGCATTGGACGCCTTGCGGGAACTCCGTGCACGGGTAGGTTATACGGGCGATTGCGGATTGGACGCCAGCTTGGCAGGCGACCGCGCAGCCCTCTTTGCGGCCATCCTGTACGAGCGTCAGATCGAACTGGCCTACGAAGGAAAACGATTCGACGACATGCGCCGTTGGATGCTCTGGGACGGTGGTGCGACCCAATACCTGATCGACGGAGCTCCTTCCCATTGGATGCCCACGGGATGGGGTGGAAATACCTGCGATTACCTGGGAGTTCCTCCATTGAACGGAACCCGCCGCACCGGAATTTACATTTACTACAAAGGAGGGGTCGGCGAACAGGCCGACAACAAACAGTCTCCCGAAGACCGAGACAGCACCATCCTGAACGACCCGCTGATGATTCTGGCGGCCGAAGGCGTGGAAACGGCAGTGCGGCCGCCGGCGCTCGATTTGATGAAAGACCCGGTCAGCTACACCGGTACGATGGCCGCACTGGCCGATTACTACAACAACAATTTCGGCATCAAACGGTTGGATAATCAGGACGGCTGGATTATCGAGGATATTTTAAAGCAGACGGTAGACTGGAAACCCCGCCACTATTTCCTCGGTTTGCGGCACAATGCACAATCGGTCAACCCGACCCTCTACCAAACCATCGGTTGGGATGACCGGCAGGGGCACGGCATCTGGTTCGATCCGCTGGCGGAGTAACCCGCTTCCCTACTGATAGTCCGGCCTTGGGCCGGACTATTTTTTTGCAGGCGCGCCCTACGAAAGCCTCCTGTGAAGAAGTGCCGGCAGATCCTCCCCGTGGGGCCGCTCAATCTTCCTGGTGTTCGTGGTCTTCTCCTTCTTCCAGGCTAAGCCGGATATTTCGGGCCACAGAAGATTCGTTTCCCGCCTGATCGGTGCACCATACCATCAGGTGATAATTTCCGGGGGTCGCGTTTTCCGGAATAACTATGTCGTGATGGTGCTCATTCTCTTTGTGGCGGAGTCCCGACAGATCATACGAACGCTGGAAATAAAAATCCACCGTTTCGGCATCCGGCTCCCCGGAACGGGAATGGTCGTGTCCGTCGAAATTCGCGTGAATTTCGATTTTATAGGAACCCAGCATGACATCGTTCGAGAAATCGGCCTCGAAAAGAACTCCATGCGGGTCTCCGATTGTCAATACGGCACCCTCGACCGGTGCGATCAGATCGATTCGAGGCGGGGTGGTATCCCCCTCGTTATCGCTGCAAGCGGTTAGCAGCCAGCAAAAAGAAAAAAGAACGGTACTGGTCAATCCTATCGTTTTCATCGTGTAGTCGTTTTAAATGGTATTTTGATTAACAGTTGAAGGTTTCTTCCCGGCTCCGGTATTTCCACATGCCGGTAAAAACTTAGATGATTATAATATTTCCGGTTCAATAAATTCCGGCCCGACAGGGTGATTTCCACTACCGTGCCGCCGCTGGTCAGATTCAGGGTGGCCCCGGCGTGAAGGAGTTGGGTTCCGGCTGTCGGAGCCTCGTTTCGCGCTACTCTGCTTTGGCGCGCAATGCTTTCCATTTCGGCGTGAACACCGACCACACCCCGTTTCCAGGAGAGGCTATGGCGCATCGCCGCCGCCGGCGAGAAGGAGAGCGGAATCTTCTCATCGCGGTTATAGGTGTACACATATTCCCCGGAAAAGCCGTAGCTCCAGGTTTCGGGCAGTTGCCACTGCACGCTCAATTCGGCTCCGGCCAAATTGGCACGGGCACCGGTGTAACGGTAAATTTGTCCGGCATACGGCAGGAGGGACCATTCTCCGGAGGGCTTTAGATAAATGTAATTAGCATACCGGGAAACAAAGGGACTCATTTCCAGAATCAGGCCGCCGCGGGAATAGACATACCCCAGATCCAATTGAAACCCTCGTTCCGAGCGCAAAGCCGGATCTCCCTGTTCGTGCCGGAAAGTACCGTGATGCACCCCGTTGGAGGCCAATTCATGGGCTCCGGGCAAACGAAAGCTTCGGCCCAGATTGGCCCGGAAGGTATGGTAGCCGGAGATTCCCCAAACCACGCCCACCGCACCGGAGAAATCGCCGAATCCTTCCCGGACACGGTAACTTCGCCATCGATAACCGTCGATTGTTTCTTCGGAATATCCGTTTTGACGGAGATAGTCCACCAGATAAGCATCCTCGAAGGCCGAAATACGCAATTCACCCCGGTCGTAGCGCAAACCTCCGGTCAGGCTCACTTTCCGATTTACCGGTCGGATGATCAATCCGAAAAACCCGTAGGTGGTCCGCTGGTATTGCGGCAACAAAAAAGAATACCCGTCGATTCGGTTCTCCTGCCACTGGACATCCATTCCGCTCAGGTATTCCCATTCACCGAGGAAGCGCCGGAATTTGGCCGAGAGGCTGTACGTATCCAAGCAGAAAAAAGTTCCCGATCGGGGTTCCGCTCCGGACGGGGCTGATTCCCGTAATGGGTATGGAACTCGCTCATTTCCGTGCGGCGGTTTTGCTGGTATCCCAAATCCAGCGTGACCAGCCAGTCCGTACCGGAATAGCGTTGCCGGGTGGAGAATTTTAGGTGATTGACCGTATTGTAAGGCAATTCGATGTTTCGGTGACTTCCGTCCGGTTCCAACCGGGAGGCATCCGGAATTCCGTGAGCACCCGGGAAAAATCCGGCTTTTTGATAGGCGTTCGATAGGCTCACATTCATTCCGTAATTACCCCGGCGGTACTCGGAGAAAAAAGAAACATCGCGCTCGTAACCGGCCGTATTTTTCAATCTTCGCTGGTAGATGGGCAGAATTTGCGTCAGGTAAACCACCTGATCGGCGGGCACCCGGTAATCCCCGAAATGTTGTTCGGTGTAGCGGATTTTGGCGGGCCAACGATCTTTTTTCCTTCCGAACATCCAGGAACCGGCCAGGTTGTCGTTCACGGATTTTCCAAAAACCACCACCTCTCCGTAATATTGGTTTTCGACCGGAGCCGGAGATCGGTTGATTTCGATCGTACCTCCCATAGCATCGCTGCCGTACATCAACGAGGAGGGACCTTTGCGGACGACAACCTGCTCGGTGTTAAAGGCGTCGATTTCCAGGCCGTGGTCGGCCCCCCCACTGTTGACCCTCCTGTTTGATACCGTTTTCCAAAACCGCAATACGGTTAAATCCCATTCCCCGGATGACCGGTTTGGCAAAGCCGGAACCGATATCCATGGAACGCACTCCAGGCAGGTGTTCCAAGGTTTGTACGAGGTTCCCGGTAAACTGCTCCCTCAACAACTGCGAACCGGCGAATTGCAGGCTTAACGGACTATTCCTTTTTTCTTTCTCCTGCGGAGAAGAACGGACCGTTACGCTTTCCATCCGGATGCGCTGTAGACTATCCGCCGGCTGGGCGGAAAAGTCGCAGATCCCTAACCCGAGACAAATCATGAACAAGCCCGGATAATTCCGGATGATCATGCTATTCTTTTTGTTGGTTTGATCCAGTGTTTTCTTTAGACAGTGTATAAGAAAACGTGGGCGGGAGGACCGCGCGATGGATAAGAAATAATGGTGGGGCAGAATTCCTGTTCGGAAATTTCATGGGTCGGGATCTCCCGCACCAGGGGGATATACTGCTCTGCCGAAAAAGCCGGTTCGGTAAAATACCCCAATTGGAATTGACAAACCGGACAAGAATTCGGATCGTGCCCATCATCCCGGTTTTCCCCGTCCGAAGGGGCGGCACAGCAATCGATGGATGCGCAACGGAGCTGGTGGTAATGAGTATGGACCGTTTGTGCTACATAGGGAAAGAAAAGGATGCCGGCAAGCAGCCAAATCCGGAAGTCTTTTTTATGTAGCCCAATAGACATGGAGCAGAGATAGTTTATTTTTCCGTTGGCCTTCCACAGGTCCGGATTCGAATCGGAACGGTATTTTATCAGGCTTACGGTTCTTTACAAAAATCGGAGCAAATCTTGCCGCCTTTTTTTATACTTTTCAGGTGAATCTTTCCCCATGCGGATACCATTTTCTTCCCGGTCAGGCACAGAATCCGATATGGCCGGCAGGAGGGCCCCCTGAGATTATTGTATATTGAACAGCGGCAAATCGACAATGGCATAAGCGTATATCATCGCTCCTATAGCAATCAGGGCTACCACTACGGCCAGAATCAAAATGATATCGCCTTTTTTACCCGAATCGGTTTCCGATTCGACGGTGGTTTTCCCGACCGGTACCGAAGCGGACGGACGGTTTGTCCGGGAGGTTGGCCTGGAAACCTCGGCAATTTCCGTCATGTGGGTATGGAGAGTCTTGGGAGTTTCCCGCCTCAGTTGGTTCTCCCGGATCATATCGTTCAGCGTTCGGGGTGCTTCCACCGTGTCGGCCACCGTTTGCGCCGGCGGGGCCGTTGCCGGTTCCGCTCGACGATCCGTTCTTTCCTCCGCTACGGATGGCTCGGCTCCGGGTCTTGCGGAGCGTTCTGCCGGCTGCTCGCCGTTGACCAAAGTAGCTCCCGAACGGGGACTTTCAGAGGGCGCCGTCGGTTCTCTGCGGACCGAGAAAGAGTCTGCCGGCCGCGGTTCGGGTAATTCTTCCGGCCGGGGCAGCACCACCGATTCCGATTCCAAAACGACGGTCGGTTCCGTCTCGGGTGCAACGGCTTCCGGGACAATCGGACCGCGCTGAGACGCCAAAGGATTCAAATCCCCGGTATCCAGGAAAAGCAAACCGTTGGCATCCCGTTTCAACGACCCCAGCGGTGCCAGTAGATAGACTCCTTTCGAATCGACCGTCCATTTGACGTTTTCCACATATTTGGAAATGATACCTTCGGCTTCCGTAGTGGAGGCGCCGTAGATCTGACGCACTTTTTCGTTCAACACCCCATCCTCTTTATTCAGGAAGGGCGCGAATACCACCTCTCCGCCTTCCTTTTTAAGGAAAGCACCCAATTCGGGAATCACTAATCGCCGGTGTTGCTGCAGGTAGTCTGTGATGATCGATTCAAGCATGGCTCTTGAGATTTATGGCTACAAAATTAAGCTTTTTTGAATAACTCCAAGGGATAGCCATTTATTGTTTTGTTTTTCTGAATTGATTTTCAATATAACGGAGCCGGTCGGCATAAGGTGGGAAAAATTACTTCACCGCCGTCCTGCCGGACCATATAATTTCCTACATTTGCCTGCGTTATAACAGCATGGACCACCACCGAGAAGAATACCTGAAAGAAAAAGTTTCTTTACTGCCGCCGGAACCGGGAGTGTACCGCTTCCTGAACAGCGAAGGAACCGTTATCTATGTCGGTAAAGCCAAAAACCTAAAAAAACGGGTTTCTTCCTATTTTCTAGCCTCGAAAAACCAAAATCGGAAAGTCCAGGTGATGGTCCGCCAAATCGCCGATATCCTGCATACCGTAGTTTCCAATGAAACCGATGCTTTGTTGCTGGAAAACAATTTCATCAAAGAGCTGAAATCCCGCTACAACATCCTACTAAAGGATGATAAAACCTACCCGTGGATTGTCGTGCGCAACGAACCGTTCCCGCGAATTCAATCCACCCGCCGGCTGATCAAGAACGGCTCCCGTTATTTCGGCCCCTACTCTTCGGCCTGGAATCAGAAACAAATGATCGACCTGATCCGCCGGGTTCACCTGCTCCGGAGCTGTTCCTTGCCGTTGACCCCAGAAAAAATCAAAGAGGGAAAATTCGCCGTTTGCCTGGAATACCATATCGGCAACTGCCTGGCCCCCTGCGTGGGGTTGCAATCCGAGCAGGACTATGCCAGGAATGTTTCCATGGCCGCAGATATCCTGCGGGGAAATACCAAAGAGGTACTGGACTACCTGCACTCGGGCATGGAAACGGCATCTGCCGGCCTGCGCTTCGAGGAGGCCGAACAATACCGGAAAAAAATCGAACTGGTCAAAAATTTCCAGAGTAAAACCGTCGTGGTCAGCAGCAAGATTACCAACCTGGATGTTTTCTTCCTCTTGATGGAAGAGGGAGAGGCCTTTTGTAATTTCATGCGGATTAAAAACGGGGCGATCGTGAATTCCTACACGGTCGAAATGAAGCTCCGTATGGACGAAGAACCGAGGGAGGTCATTTCGTTCGCCATTTCCGAAATAGCCGAACGCATCCAAGGCGGGCTATGCCGGGAAATCCTGGTATCGGCCATACCCAACCAGGAACTGTTTCCGGGTCGGGAATTCCATATTCCCCGGCGGGGGGATAAACTCAAGTTACTGGAATTGGCCGAAAAAAATGCGAGAATTTTCAAGATCGAAAAACGGAAGCAAATTGAAAAAATCGATCCGGACCGTCATACCGAACGCATCATGGAGATCATGCGAAAAGACCTTTATCTGGATAAGCAGCCGAGACACATCGAATGTTTCGATAATTCAAACATACAGGGTACCAATCCGGTGGCTTCCTGTGTGGTTTTTCGCGACGGAAAACCTTCCCGCAAAGAATACCGCCATTTCAACATCAAAACAGTGGTGGGAGCCAACGATTTCGCCTCCATGGCCGAAGTGGTTACCCGGCGGTATACCCGGGTAATGCAGGAGGGCGGCGATCTACCCGATTTGATCGTCATCGACGGCGGAAAGGGACAACTGAGTTTCGCTTACGGGGTGCTGAAGAGTCTCGGTTTGGAACACAAAATCGCTATGGTCGGTTTGGCCAAACGGTTGGAAGAGGTCTTTTTTCCGAATGATTCCACCCCGCATTACCTGGATAAAACATCCGAGAGCCTGAAAATCCTGATGCACATCCGCGACGAAGCCCACCGCTTCGGGATTTCGTTTCACCGGCAAAAACGGTCCCTCAATTTCATCAAATCGGAGTTGGAAGAGATTCCCGGATTGGGAAAGAAATCGATTGAAAAATTATTGAAAAAATTTAAAACGCTTTCCAAAATCAAAAAAGCCAGCCCGGAAGAACTTTCACAGGTGGTCGGAAAACAACGAGCCGAAGCCATTAAAACCCATTTCGAGACCGGCCAATAAGGGAATATTCCCATCCGTCGGCCGATTCCTGCTCGCTGTTCGGCTCGGCAGAGTTTCGGATGCTGCGCTTTTTCCCCTGCCGAGCGCTCTCCGCGGCGTGCCGCATCCCTTCCGTTTCGATCTTCGCCGATCCTTCCAGCAGGTGCGGAACGATCCGTGATCCGTATCGCCCGCAGAGCAAGATGCTGCAACCCTACGGAATATCGGCACTCGAATTCCCTTCCAAATGCGCCGAGAGAGAACTGTCCGAAAAATTATTACCTTTGGGGATAATCCCTGCTCTGAAATGCCAAACCCATCCACGATCGCCGCGATTGTCGTCACCTACAATCGGTGTAAGCTACTGAAAGAATGCCTGCTGGCCATTCTCTCTCAGACCAGGCTTCCCGATTGTCTGATTATCGTTGATAATCAGTCGATGGATGATACGTTCGATTTCCTGTGGAACAGTCCGTACGTCGATCGAGCGGAGACAATCGCTTTGGAAAGGGGAAATTTATACCGAAATACCTGGTCCTCCGGGAAGGGTTCCGTACGGGTCGATTACCTGCGGCTTCATCGGAACACCGGCGGAGCCGGAGGTTTCCAGACGGGAATCCGCCATGCCGTGGAGCAAGGGTACGATTACGTCTGGATGATGGACGACGATGTGATAGCCGAAACCGAGGCCCTGGAGGCTCTGGTTCATTTTTCCGAACAAGAGACCGATCTGGGTTTTGCCTGCAGCACCGTTTTCGGAAAGAACCGGGTTACCATGAATACTCCGAAGATCGATACCCGTCCCGGTCCGAACGGTTATCCGATTTGGAACGAGCGGCTGCAGGAAGGAATCGCCAGGGTGGAAAGCGCCACTTTTGTCTCGGTTTTTATCCCTTCGAACCGGGTTCGTGAGGTGGGTTTGCCGATCAAGGAGTTCTTCATCTGGGGAGACGATACGGAATATACCCTTCGGATCTCACGCCGGTTTCCCTGCTATGTGGTCGGAGCCAGACAAGTGGTCCATCTTCGAGAAACGGGCAAAAGCCTCTCTTTTGTCGAAGAGAAGAACACGCACCGAATCCGTTTTTCCTATTTCCTGTTTCGAAACACGCTCTATTTGGGCCGAAAAAAATACTTCATCGATCGCAGTTATTTTTCCATCGTGCGTTGGGTGGTTAAGAACGGACTGATCTGTTTTTTGCACTTCGATTTCCGGAAGAGTTTCATCGCTCTGAAATCCCTGTGGTCCGCCCTCTTTTTCAATCCGCAGCCCGAGTTTTTATCGGGAACCGCCCCCGATATTCCGGATCAGGATCCCAGGTAAAGCAGGTATATACCAATCAGCACTAAACCCAGCAAAACAGCTTTCACCGGGATATTTTTCTCGTGAAAAAGCACTGCGCCGGCTATAAAGGGGACGATCACGCCTCCCTTTCGAATGGTGGAGACCACGGAAATCAGCGCTCCGTCCAGGCTGAGCGAATAAAAATAGAAAAAATCGGACAGGGTGAGGCATGCCGTAACCCAAACAATGGCCTGGTTCCAACGGAAAGGGGTGGAAGTTTTCCGTTTCGGCCACCAGAGCAGCACCATGACCGGAACCATGAGCAGGAATTGGTAATAAGCGGTATACACTTGTACGGCGGTTTTATCGAAAGCCAGCACCAGGTGTTTATCCCACAAACTGCTGATGGCCCCCAACAGGGTAGCCGCGAAGATAAAGTAAACCCATCGGTTGCGTTCGAATCGTATTCCTTCCTTTTTTCCTGCCGCCGAAAAGAGCACGAGAGCGACCATGGCCAGCGTAATCCCAGCCCACTGGTAAGCATTTAACCGCTCTGAGAAGAACAGAATCGCACCGATCAGGGTAAATACCGGTTGTGTGGATTTGATGGAGGTGGTAATGATAATCGGCAGATGCTTCATGGCATAATAGGCGAAAATCCAAGAGGAGAGGACCAGGACGGCTTTCAGCAGGATGGCTGCATGGGCGCCCGGAGAGATGGGTGGGATATGGACCACGGTATGGTTCAGCCAGGGAGTGAATGCAGAGAGGAAGGAAAAGGGCAGGAAGATCAACACGCTCAGGGCGATATTGAGGAACAAGACCGGAAGCACGGCATTGTTTTCCAGTGCCATTTTTTTGGCCACTTCATATCCACCCAGCAACAGAGCAGATAGAACAGCGAATGTAATCCACATATACGAATTTTTGCAAAGATAACACCTCATGCGATCCAACGGATCGCCCAAAAGTTTTTGGTGTCGCTTTTTACAAAAAGCGACGGTTCAGCATTGTTTTCGGTACGGAAAAGAAAAAGGCAGAATACCCGACGGATATTCTGCCTTTTTTCCAGTCACGCTTTTAGCGCTTTACTTCCACATCTTCGTAGCCTTCGACGATGTCGCCGACATGGATATCGTTGAAGTTTTCGATGTTTAGTCCGCACTCTATATTGGTGCCGACCTCTTTCACATCGTCCTTGAAGCGTTTCAAAGATCCGAGTCTGCCGGTATAAATCACGATACCGTCGCGAATGATACGGACTTTCGTATTCCGGGTAATTTTACCCTCCCGTACAATACAGCCGGCAATCGTACCGACTTTGCTGATTTTGAAGGTCTCCAGTACCTCTACCGAACAAACGATCTCCTCTTTCATCACCGGCTCCAACATGCCTTCGATGGCATCCTTGATCTCGTTGATCGCGTCGTAGATGATGGAATACAAACGGATATCGATTTCCTCTTTCTCGGCCAGTCGGCGGGCACTCATCGAAGGACGCACCTGGAAACCGATAATGATCGCGTTCGAAGCCGTAGCCAACAACACGTCGCTTTCCGAGATCTGCCCTACAGCTTTGTGGATCACATTGACCTGTACCTCTTCGGTGGACAACTTGATCAACGAATCGGCCAAGGCCTCGATCGAACCGTCCACATCTCCTTTCAATACAATGTTCAATTCCTTGAAGTTACCGATCGCGATGCGGCGTCCGATTTCATCCAGGGTGATGTGTTTCTGGGTTTTAAGCTCCTGCATCCGCTGCAATTGCTCCCGTTTGTTGGCTAAATCACGGGCCGAACGATCGTCGTCCATAATATTAAACGCATCCCCGGCTTGCGGCGCGCCGTTCAGCCCCAATACCAGTACCGGCGTAGAGGGCCCTGCTTGATCCACTTTTTTACCGCGCTCGTTGAACATGGCTTTCACCCGCCCGGTATACGTTCCGGCCAGCATCACATCTCCCACTTTCAGGGTTCCGGCCTGAACCAGTACGGTGGCCACATACCCGCGTCCTTTGTCCAGCGTGGACTCCACCACCACACCGCTGGCTTTTTTATTCGGATTGGCTTTTAATTCCAGCATTTCCGCTTCGAGGACCACTTTTTCCAGCAGTTCCTCGATATTGATTCCCTGTTTGGCTGAAATTTCTTGGCGCTGGTATTTACCGCCCCAATCCTCGAGCAGGTAATTCATACCGGCCAATTCTTCGCGAATGCGGTCTGGATTAGCCCCGTCCTTATCGATTTTATTGATGGCGAACACCATCGGCACTCCCGCTGCGGCGGCATGGTTGATCGCCTCGATGGTCTGCGGCATCACATTGTCGTCGGCCGCGACGATGATGATCGCCACGTCGGTCATATTCGCCCCACGGGCACGCATAGCCGTAAAAGCCTCATGCCCAGGAGTATCGAGAAAAGTGATTCGCTTTTCATCTTCCATCTTCACACTGTAGGCACCGATATGCTGCGTGATTCCTCCGGCTTCTCCCTCGATCACATTGGTATTCCGGATACGGTCCAACAGCGAAGTTTTACCGTGGTCTACGTGTCCCATCACCGTAACGATCGGCGGACGCGGCACCAAATCTTCCGGCTTGTCCTCTTCTTCGGTAGAAATCGCTTCCTGGATATCTACCGCAACGAATTCTACCTTGTAGCCGAATTCTTCCGCAACAATGACCAACGCCTCCGCATCCAACCGCTGGTTAATCGATACCATCAGTCCGAGATTCATACAGGCCATAATGACGTCCGTCACCGGAGCGTTCATCATGGTAGCCAGTTCGCTGACCGTTACAAATTCGGTCAATTTCAGAATACCCGATTCCTGTTGTTGACGTTCCATTTCCTCATACTGGCGCTGAGTGATCGCATCGCGTTTGTCGCGCCGGTGCTTGGAGGCCTTCGATTTGTTTCCTTTGGAGGTCAGACGGGCCAGTGTCTCTTTGATTTGTTTTTGTACCTCTTCCTCGCTCACCTTCTGGTGAACCGGTTTGGCTGTATATTTTCCGGGACCTTTTTTCTTGCCTCCGGCTTGCGATCCCCCTCCCGGACGGTTTTGGCCTCCCGGACCGGGGCGGTTTCCTCCGCCGGCTCCCGAGCGGTTTCCTCCGCCTTGTCCCTGTTTTTGACCGCCGGGCTGCGGTTTGGTTACATCGACCTTATCTTTGGTGATCCGTTTGCGTTTCTCGCGTTTACCGCCCGATCCACTGGGAATCGACTGCAGGTCGATTTTACCCAGTACTTTCAGTCCGGACAGGTTGCTCCCTTCCGTGCCCGCGCGAAAAACCTCTACCGTTTTCTCGGCCATACGCTCGTCGTAGGTCTTCTGTTGAGCCGCTTCGCTGGCCATCGGAGGCTTGGGTGTCTCGACGAGCGGTTTCTTGCCCTGAGCGGGTTTGGGTTGCGGGTGAGCCCCGGTTTTTGCCGGAGCGGCCGCTTCGGTTTTGACCGGCTCGGAAGCCGGCTTGAGCACAGGAGCCGCCGCCGCAACCGGTTTGGGTTCCGGCTTGGAAACCTGAGCTTTCGGTTCTTCCCGCCGGGGTTCCTCGCGTTTGGGCTGTATATTCCGCCCGGTACCTTCCAGTTCGATCTTGCCGAGAGTGGTCGACCCCTTGACCGTGGTTTTTTCCGGGGTCATCGTACCCGACTTGATGATTACTTCCGGTTCGAAATCCTCTTCCACACGGGATTCCTCCTTTGCTTTAGAATCCAGGGAGACGGTTTCGTTCTTCTGTTTGATCTTTTCTCGGATGTTGATGCTTTCGACTCCTTTCCCGCCAAACTCTTTCTCTAGCGCTTCCAACATAGCGGAATCCAGCTGGGCGCTCGGCGAGTTATCGATCTGGAAACCTTTCTTTTCCAGAAATTCGACAATGGTCGAGAACCCGACCTTGAATTCGCGGGCCGCTTTGTTGAGTCTGATTTTCGGTTCGTTTGCCATATATCTTTTTTTCTCTCTTTTTTCCTCTTGTTACTATTCATTTCCGGTACGGAAGCCACTGCCGGCCCGGTTCCGGTGCGGGTGCCTGGCTATTCGAATTCGGAGCGAAGGATGTCCACCACCTCGCGCACGGTTTCTTCCTCTAGATCGGTCCGCTTGATCAGGTCCTCGATCGGAAATTCCAATACCGATTTAGCCGTATCGCAGCCGATGCCTTTGAACGCATCGATGATCCACTGGTCGATTTCGTCTGAGAATTCGTCCAGATCCACATCTTCTTCCTCCACTTCGCGGTATACGTCAATATCGTAACCGGTCAACATGCTGGCCAAGCGGATATTCAGCCCACCCTTACCG
>JAJQAW010000205.1:15606-18301 GCA_021203585.1 Rikenellaceae bacterium | reverse complement strand
CCCCGATGGTTAACGAGCATGCAAATATAACCTCTTTTGGGTAATTCACAAAAAATAAATTTAAAATTGCGCCGTTAGGGGATGTAAAAGTTCGACGATCCCGGACCGAGCGGGATGCCGAGGTAAATCCAGGCGATCAACAGCACCATCCATACGACCATGAACGTCAACGAATAGGACAGCATGGTGGAGATCAGCGTACCGATACCCGCTTTTTTATCGTATTTCTCGAAATAAACGATAATCAGGGCGAAGAAACTCATCATCGGCGAAATAATATTGGTCACACTGTCCCCAATCCGGTAAACGGCCTGCGATAATTCGGGAGAATAGCCCATCAGCATAAACATGGGTACGAAAACGGGAGCCAGAATGGCCCATTTGGCCGAAGCGCTGCCCATAAACATGTTGAGAAATCCGGCGAACAACACGAACAGGATCAGCAGCGGGATCATACCGATATTCATACTTTCCAATCCGTGCGCCCCCTCGATAGCCAGCACCAGTCCGAGGTTGCTCCACTTGAACCAGGCTACGAATTGGGCGGCAAAAAACACAAGAACCAGGAAGGATGCCAACGATTTGAAACTGGCCGTCATTCCCTTCACCACATCGGCATCCGACCGGAACTTTTTCGTGATCACTCCGTATACGATGCCGATCGTGGCCGAGACCAGAAACAATACGCCGATAAACCCTCGCAACAGCGGCGATTGAAGAATGGAATTCCCCGGCCCCCTTAAAAATCCGTCAGCCGGAATCAATCCCCAGGCAAAGAAAACGAACCACGCCATGAGGATAATTCCCGCCCACCGAAGCGCTTTCTTTTCGAGGGCTCCGAGTTGCTCGATCGGTTCGGGTTCCAGCTCCCCCGTATAAGTTCCCAAACGGGGTTCGACGATTTTATTGGTCACCCACGTACCGGTCAGGGCGATCATCACAGATGAAACGGCCATAAAGAAATAGTTGGCCGTAGGCAGTACATAATAATTCGGATCGACGATCTGGGCTGCTTCGGTCGATAAACCGGCTAATAGGGGATCGATCGTCCCGATGATAATATTGGCGCTGAAGCCGCCGCTTACGCCGGCAAATGCCGCCGCCATACCCGCGATCGGATGGCGTCCCACGGAATGAAAAATCACACCGGCAATCGGTATGATCAAAATGTACCCCAGGTCGGAAGCCACATTGGACAGAATGCCGACAAAGACGATGATGAAGGTCAGCATCGATTTGGGCGCCTTAAGAACCAACATCCGGACGGCGGCGCTGATCAGCCCGCTGCTCTCCATGATTCCGATCCCGAGCATCGCCACCATCACGATGCCCAGCGGCGCGAAACCGGTATAATTATCGACCATTTCCAGGAGAATCCGGTGGAACCCCTCTTTGGAAAGAAGGTTGACAATAGCGATGGATTCCCCGGTAGCCGGATATACGGCGCTCCACCCCAGTGTGTAGCCGATCCAGGACAAGACTAAAACCAGCAAGGCCAGTATATGCCGAACAGGGAAGCCGGATGGGGTAAAGCGTTGCCTACCCGTTCTACAAAATTCAAAAACCGCCCGCCTTTACGGGCTTTAACCGCCGGTGCCGCCATACGAAAAACTTTTTATTTTAAACGCAGGCCAAGATAACGCAAAACCCCCGGAGTTACAAGCTCCGGGGGTGGTTCCCTTTGATTTTATATACCTGATTTTTGTCGATCCGGCTGTTTTGGCGATCCCCGTTTAGTCGGTGATCCGGATAACGGGTTCGCTGCCGTTTTGTTTGCTCAGTTCGACTACTTTTCCGGGGGCGTGCAAGCGGAAACGCACTTCCCATTCTTCCGGCCATGCCGGAAGGTAATGCAGCCGACCGTCTACTTCCTGCAAAGCCATTTCCTGCAAGGCAATCGCGCCGCTTCCGCCCCAGTTGTGGTCGGGCGTCCAGTCGAAACCGGGGCCCCAGAAGGCGGGAAAACGCCGGGGACTATCGCTGAGTTTCTTCAGGATCAACCGCTTGGCCTCGTCGGTTAAACCCAGGCAGGCGGCCCAGATTACATCCTGTTTCCATCCCATGTGGTGCCGGAATTCGAGCGCATCCGGATCGTATTTATAGGTATTGACCGCAATGTCCAGGTCCGGACGCCCTACTCCGTACTGTCTCCACGGGAAGACCGGATAAAGCTGCGGCACCTCCGTGTTATTGATCCGCTCCCAAAGTTTGGCCGGAGCGATGACCGGATGTCCGTCGATTTGGCGGAAAGAAATATCGGGAAGAGATTCCCGGAATTTCTCCCAACGTTCCCGGTTTTCGGCAGGAAGCACCTGCTCCTCCAAGCGGAGAAGCTGATCGGTAACTATCTGTAAACCGGCGATGGTGGATGTCGCATCGTAGGCCATTTTATAGGTTTCGCAGGCCGAACCGGGGTACAGGACCAATTTCCCCTCTCCGTTGAGTTCTTTGATACCGCGCTGCCGGGCCAGGTAACGGTAATGTTGGTCAAAGAAATCCAGACAACTTTCGATCATCGGCACATAGCGGGAGATATCCGCACCGGTACACCGGCGCACTTCGAGGATCATCAGGCAGAACTCCAATGAAGTATCCCATTGATATTCCAGCCAGGCGTTGTACTCCATTCCCGGATCGTATCCGTCGGGGCGTTTCCAGCCGTACTCGCTCGGATGAGGCCGGCCGTAGTTGTCGA
>JAJQAW010000205.1:11454-15596 GCA_021203585.1 Rikenellaceae bacterium | reverse complement strand
CTTTGGTAAATACCGGATCGTAGGTGAATAATCCGCCATTGAATTTAGTGGGCCATTGTCCGAAGGCATTGCACCCCAGCATATAGCGGAATAACTGGTAATTTCGGCCGATCTTCCAGCCTTCGCTTTGCGGGTGGTTTTCATCGATCACGATATAGCTGCGTTCCCAGTATTGGTTCCACCAAACACGGGTGTATTTCCGGGCATCGCGGGCTTTTTCGGAAGCCGTTTTCAGGGCCTGCAAACCGTCCAGCCACTCCTTCACCGTTTCGGTTTGCTCTACATGGAGATACAGTTGTGCCGTATGCCGCGTTGCCGGACGTTTGCTTTTCAGCAGCCAGCCTTTGTAATCCGTGTTCAGGTATTGGCCTTCATAGGTACCGGCGGAAATCAGGTTCCGGCCTGTCAGCAGACCTCCGGAAGTGCGGTTCGCCAAGGGGTTCATCATTTGCTCTTTTACACTGTCCATTCCCTGTTGGGCTACCGTTACATCGAAGAGCGTTTCGGCCGGGTTGCGGTGATAGAACAGTACCTCTTCTCCTTCGAAGCGTATCGTGTCGGCTTTGGTCTGCAATCCTTTCGGTGCAGCCCATTTGTAGGAATTCTGGTTGCTTTCCAGTCCGCGCAATTCTCGGTCGCGGTACCTCCAGCTTTCATAAGCTATCTCCGCGGTCACCGCCTGTTTGGCATCGATTTCCAGGTGGACTACCGGACGGTGGACATCTACCCATAGGTCGATACCGACCGTATTGCGGCCCTCCCCGGCTTCTATGCGGACATAGCCGTCCCGTAGTTTGAGTTCCTGTCGGAAGTTTGTTTCGGTGAGCAGGTTTGGGGTTAGTTTTACCCGGACACGGCCCAGTTTGAGCATGGTGTTATTTTCGTCGAACGTTCCGCTTCGGGAGACGTAGAATAATAAGTCTCCGTCTTCGACCCATACATTCAGGCCGATATCACCGCCGCCGCACGGCATGGACTCACTGGAATTTTGGCTTTGTGTGTTCCACACCACATTGTACTGGTCGACATAGCTCTGTCCTCTGACGTGTGTGGCGAAAAGAAAGGTACTGCACAGTAAATAAAAAATCTTTCTCATAGCAAATAGTCACGCGAAACAAAGTTTCGCTCAAAAGTTTTTGATGGAACTTTTTTCAAAAAGTTCCGATTTGGGCGACTTTCTAAAAGTCGCAGTTCAGAATGGTGACCCGGCAGGGCGCGGGGGCCAATCGTCAAAAGCGATTTGCGTGCAAATCGCCGCGCGCGGGCCAATAAATCCGAGCGAGGCACGAGCGAGCCTGAAGTATTTTCAACGGGCGGCACGCCCGATAGAAGTAATTTCCGGTTGCTTGTCCGATTCCGTATCAGCAGATTTCCCTTTGCGTCCCTCTGCGGGGCGAGTCTTCTACTTTCTTGTCCTTAATGAAAAGAAAGTAGCAAAGAAAAATCAAGACCCGACACCAAACCGAGCGCCATCGAGCTTGTTCGAATGGCCGAGGTGCGAAGGAGGAAGCGCAGCGCAATTTTACTCCGGTCACCCCAACGCCCTCGCCGCCTAGGGCGGCGTTGGTCAAACAAGGGGTTTCCTGCATAAAATTCGGGACTTTGCGCCCTAGCCGTGCGTATCACTTAGCGGCTGTTGGCCGCTTAAGCCGACAGGCGGCTCATGTACTATTTTAACCACCAATAAAACAGCCTTACGTTAGTATCGGCCATTGCCGATACATTCTGACATAGCTTACAGGCAGTCTTATCCTTCAATCGCAACCTATCTTGAAATCACCGTTACCGGGCCCATAAGACCGGACGGGATGAGGTCTTCTTTAAATTTATGAGGCGAATTGTGATACATTCCTTCGGCAGATACTTCGCCGGTTTTGATGCCGTTCAGGTAATTCGACCACACATTTGTCACCTCGATACGGAGCGTGTTCCGGCCTTTCTTCAATGCGTCGGAAATGTTCACCCGGTAAGGCGGTGTCCAGACAATTCCGCATGATCGATCGTTCACGAAGACTTCCGCCATTACTCCTACCCGACCCAAATCCAGGTAATGCTGTCCTTTGACCGAACCTCGCCATTGGAAATCGGTTTCATACACCGCCCTGCCGGAATAATATTTCCAGTCGGGGAGTTCCGTCCAGTCTTTCAATTCATCCCAATGCAGTGTTCCCTCTTTTCCCTCGAATGTTATCTGCCACGGTTCCAATCGGTTCACTTCTTTCACACTGCCAGTGGCATGGATCGGTAAGAGAACCGGATCGGGCTGCATTTCGATAAACAGCGATCCGCTGGCCGGGATAACGATCTGCATTTCCGTACGTCCATCTTTAATATTGCTGTATACCGTGGATTTCTCACCGGTCACCGGGTCCCAGATCACCGGAAACTTGTTCATGCCCCGTAAAGATACGGTAATGGTACGGTTTTCTTCCTGTTGATTGGAAATAAAATAGAGATCGGACGTTTCCGTAGCCCTGTGGTTCCAGGCGATGTCTTGTGCATAGACCCCGTTTTCCGAAACTACAAAGTCACGTTCCAGACCATATTTTTCGAAAGAAGTATCGTGATAGGGCAATCCCTGTCCATCGGTGAGTACCACGACTCCCGCATCCCGGAGTTCCCGGATTTTGGCTTCTACTTCCGCACTGCGGAATAATTCATCGTTCATCGTCATTTTGTACGGCAGCAGGAAGATCACTACGCGGTAAGAAGCGCCGCTCGGTAATACCATCCGTCCGTCGACCGCTTTTGACTGCAACAGGACATCTTTATTAAACGAGTCGTAGGAATATCCTTTCAACGGGTCCACCCATTCGCTGAGCGGTGTAAAGTTTTTGGCGCTGCGCACGGTAAAGACCGTATGCGCGGGTTGGCCCTCGTTCAACATCCGAACCCGTTCGCTTTCCACCTGTTCCGGACCGAAGATACCCGGCAGGGAAGGCACCAGACGATCCGGCAATACGGACCGGCGCGGTATATCTTCACCCGTAAATACGGCGACATCGACCACCGGCCGTCCTTTTTGCAGCATCAACTGACACCGCCGGGCATAATCGATCCACCCTTTGGCGTGCGGCCACCAGATTTGATCGCGCTGAAAGTACCAGCCGATACCGTCCAGAGTCATCCCCGGCTTCCAGGTCAGCCAGGGATTGTGTACATACACGTGGTAGACCATCATATTGACCCCCAACGCGTAATGCAGATCACCCAACCGTTTCAACAGGCCCGGATGCTCGTCCCACTGGATACGAAGTTGGGTAAACGCCTCGGCAGCCACTCGGTTTTTGCCGTAAATATGTGCCCCGTGGATCGCATCCAGCATATCCATCGGTTTATCGTGGGTCGGACTGCGCAGCCAGAATTCGCCCATCGGCACATCGACCTTTTGGAAATGCAGCATCCCGTCACTGGTCTGTGTCGGGGAAACGTTTTCCGTGCTGAATTCACAATTATATTTATGGGCGTTGGTGCTGAATACTTCGTGGAACACATCGACCACCAGTTCGGCGGCGGTTTCCCGGATGTCCAGTAGCACCTTGTCCGATTTTTCAGCGCTAGCCATCGGCACACCGGCATAGAGCGGCAGCCAGGGCATCAGGTCGTATCCCCGTCGTTTTTTGAACTCTTCGGGAAAATTATCGGTCCAGTTCTGCGAACCGCATTCCCAACTGTCGATGTGGACGAAGCGGATCACCCGCTGGGCCACTTCTTTGCCCACCCGGTTGTAGATCATGCCGAACCAGTTGTCGAACTGCAGCTGCACGGCTTCCGGGTTGAATTTATCGCATTCCAGGCCCTTGGCCGCTCCGGCCGTAGCATTGTCGTGTCCGGTAGAAGTCTGTCCCATGCGCAGAATACGCCAGCGGCCTTCCGGTAATCGGGAGAGGTCAACCCGCCCCTGTGTGTCGATATCCAGGGTGATCATCTCCGACGGGTCAACACATAATTTTTGCGGTACCTGCTGCGGGGTTGTATTGGCCCCCACCCGCCATACGGCTGCCGATTTTCCCTCGAACTGATTCATTTTCGGTTCACCGGAAAGATTCATCCGCAAAATCGACAGGGAGTTGACGAATTTCGCCGCATCCAGGTCTTCAGCGCCGGGTTCGGTGCCGTCCCACTTCCATTCCATCCGGAAA
>JAJQAW010000205.1:2472-11444 GCA_021203585.1 Rikenellaceae bacterium | reverse complement strand
ATCCGGAAATAACGGGCCGTCTTTTCCGGAATCGAATAGGTTGCGGGGGCTTCGTTATTCTGCCAGCCAAAACGGGGGGCTTCCAGTTTCGCGGCGGAGCGGAAATGGACGCCGTCGTCGCTCACGCTCAGATGCCAGCGGAAAGCCTGATAGCTGAACGGCGAGTGCATGATCTCGACCGAACGGCAGGTAAACGACTCGCCGAAATCGTACAGTACCCAGCAGTCTTCCCGGCTGGTAAATTTTTGGGTATTACCCGGCACGATCAACACCGACGGGTCGTTATCGTCGCTGGTGCTGTTGGTGGTCAACACGGGTTTCAGGTTTCGGGAAGACAGGGCGATGGTTTCATCTTTTAACGGATAGGCATATACCGCAATGTCCCGGTAATAATCTTCAAAATGGCCCGGAACAGGGAGTTCCAGCAGTCCGGATTGTCCGCCGTCCGCCACGGCATCCGCCCAGACGACCTTCTGCATGGACAATTCCGGAGTGATCCACGGCCCGCCGGCCAGGGCGAAACCGTCACAGATATGGAATCCCAGTTTGAAATCGACGCTGTCCGCTTTTTGTACGGCATAGGTCACCCGTTCCCACCAGGCGTCGGACAGGGCCGGAGCGATTTCGACATCCGGTATATCCTTGGGCATCCGGTCTGTACCGCGGATCGAGAAGATATAGGCGCCGCCCAACCCGACCTGTTTCATCGCTTCGATATCGGCGCTGAGTCCTTCTTGGGTAATCGCCCCGTACATCATATAATAATACACCCACGGGGCGGCCTCTTCCCACGCTTTTTCGGAAGCGGTCCGATCCCAGTTCCGGATAGAGGGTTGCCCCTGAGCGGTGCAAAAAGTGAGAACCAGCAGGGCTGGTAGGAGTTTAAATTTCATAGTCGGTTTTTTACAGATACATCACATAAGGCTGAACCCGCAGGTGCAAGGTGTGTTTTTGCTTGGGGATCGAATATTTGAGCAATACACCCGGGCCGCAGCTTCCGTTGCCCAGCCCCAGTTGGGCGGCATCGATCGAAAGAATCGTTTCAGTTCTCGGAATAAGCTGGTGTTTGTGCGTGGCTTTGTCCAGATCGGCTACCGTATAATGCAATGCGGACATGCTGAACGGCTGATCCAAGGTACTGACCGTAAAATAAGTGCCTTTTCGGTCGGTGAGCGTGACCCGGCTCACCTCCTCCTTATTGCCGGTCTCCTGCGGGCGCGGATAGGGAACATACTGCCCGGTAACGGTCGAGTTCCACTGTCCTACATCGGCGGAGGTCTTCCGGTCGATGTAATTTTCATGCGGTCCGCGGCCGTACCAGTTGACATTTTCGAAACCGTCTGCCAGTACGAATGCGATTCCCAGGCGGGGCAGTTCCGGCAGCACACCCTGCGGATCGAACGAGGTCCGGATTTCCATCGCTCCCGTGCCGTCGATCACGTAGGTCGTTTGATGGGTGAACTGTCCGGAGAGTGTTTTATAGATATGAACCGTTTCGATCTCCACCTGGTCCGCACCGGTATTTTTCCATTGGACGGATTTTACCTCACGTTTCATATGGTCAAAATTATGGTTGCGCCAGTCTTTGGCTAGCCAGTTCCCGAATCCGGTGTCGTTGTCGGTCGGCGCACGGTAGCCCTGGAAGAACGGTTGAGGAGGCAGGTCACTGACTGTTGCCAGCACTTCCCGGTCTTCCACTTTCCAGGAATTCAGTGTTCCCTCTTTGAGCGACCAGCGCATCGAGAAATTCACCCCGTCGATCCGGAATTCCTGCCCGCTTTTCTTTACCGCCAGCTCTCCCTGCCGGTGTAACAGGGCATCCGCTCCCTGGACAGGAGCGCCCAGCACAAACTGCTGCCAGGCCATTTCGGTTCCCGTCGGGGCCCAAAGTTGATCTTCCGCCAAACGGAAAGAGATCCGAAGGGTTCCGTTTTCAGGGATTTCCGGATAAATCGTTACGTTTGCGGATTGTCCCGGCGCCAGATCGAGTGCCGGAATCGTTCCCTGTTTATCTCCCTCCTTCATATGGAGAAGTTCCCATTCGATAGCATACATATCTTTCAGGTTGATGTGATGGTGGCGATTAGTGATTTTCACTTGGATTCCGCCGGACTTGTCCGTATCCAGTTCCACCAGTACGGGTTGGTATACTTTGCGAACCTCTTCATATTTCGGCGTGATCCCCCGGTCGCCGAAGACCACACCGTTGAGTGCGAAGGCCCCCAGGTTGGGTTTATCGCCGAAGTCTCCGCCGTAATTGACAATGGTTTCCCCGTTCGGACGTTTTGTAAATATCCCCTGATCGGCCCAGTCCCAGATAAATCCGCCGAGCATGCGGTCGTTCGAGTAGATTTCGTTCCAGTAATCGATGAAATTGCCCAGCGCGTTGCCCATGCTGTGGGCGTATTCGCTGGTCAGTACCGGCCGATCGTCGTTGGTGCGCTCGGCAATCGACAGCAACCGCTCCCACCGGGCATTTTCGGCCCGTTCCTGATCTTCTTCGCCCTGCCGGGCCGGGTTCAGGTACTCATCCATCGTGCGCGGATAGAAACGGCTGATCATATCCACCGCCCACGGGTCTTTCACCGGATCCTGCGCCCCTTCGTAGTGGATCGGCCGGGTCGGGTCGAATTCCCGCAGGAACCCGGAGATAGCCGAGAAATTGGGTCCGTAGCCCGATTCGTTGCCCATCGACCAGATGATCACCGACGGGTAGTTTTTGTCGCGCTGGGCCATCCGTACCGCGCGGTCGAGGTACGAAGCGTGCCAGTCGGGCTGGCTGGCCAGCCACCCGCGCACCCCGTGGGTTTCGATATTCGCTTCATCCATCACATACAGGCCGTACTCATCGCACAGTTCGTACCAGCGCGGGTGATTCGGGTAGTGTGCCGTCCGCACGGCGTTGATATTGGCCTGCTTCATCAGCAGGATGTCTTTGACCATCAATTCCTCGGTCATCACATGGCCCTGCCACGGGTCCCACTCGTGGCGGTTGACCCCGCGCAGGCGTACCGGTTTACCGTTGATCAGCAATTGCCCGCCCGTGATCTTCACATCGCGGAAACCGATTTTGCAGGAGACGTTTTCGATGATGTTGCCCGACGGGTCGGCCAGTGAGAGTTCCAGGGTGTACAGATTCGGGGTTTCAGCCGTCCACTTCAGCGGATTTTTTACCTCGGCACTCATGCGGGCGAACTTCGCATAGCCCCGTTGGGGGGTGTATTCGTTCATGATGGCCGCCCGGAATTCCCGGTCGAGGATCGATTTGGTATCGTGTTCCAGTTTCTCCGGCAGCACCGCATTGCCATGCGCGTCGTACAACTGGGCATAGATCCTATAATCGTCCACCGAAGCGTAGTCGTAAGCGGTGATCTGCGGTTTGATCTGCAATTCGGCGTCTTCGTAATTCTCATCGAGCACGGTACGCACTGCAAAATCGCTGATCCGTACCGGTGCGGTCGAATAAAGCAGTACGTCCCGGAATATACCGGACAACCGCCACATGTCCTGGTCTTCCAGGTAACTGCCGTCGCAGTAGCGGTAAACCTCTACGGCCAATTGGTTTTTCCCCGGTTTTACGTAGGGTGTCAGGTCGAATTCCGCCGGGGTCATACTGCCCTGACTGTACCCTACCTTTTCTCCGTTCACCCAGATATAAAACGCGCTCATCACCCCGCCGAAATGGATCAGCACCCGACGGTTTTCCCACGAGGCGGGAATGTCGAATGTCCGGCGGTACGAACCGACCGGATTGCGCTCCTCAAAGGCCGTCCAATCCGGTTTAGGCTCGGAAGTGACCTTCGGCGGATCGATCTTGAACGTGTAGCCGGAACTGGAATAGATCGGCGTGCCGTAGCCGCGCAGCTCCCAATGCGCCGGAACCGGGAAATCTACCCACGAGGAGTCGTCGAAGTCGGTGCGATAGAAATCCACCGGACGCTCTTCCGGGCGTTTGACCCAGTGGAACTTCCACTGGCCGTTGAGCGATTGCACCCATTCGTTTTGATCGATGGGAACGCTCTGTCCGTCGCCCGCTCCGGCGTACGGAAAAAACATCGCCCGCGCCGGCTGGCGGTTGATCTGTATCACATGCTGGTTCTCCCAGTCGGGCTGCTGCGCCGTGAGCGGCGATACAGCAAGCATGGCCGGAAGCAGCAGAGAAAAAAAGCCGGTTGCCTTCATATTCGTTTTCTTTTACAAAGTTTCGGAAACGTAAATATACAAAAATTTTAACAACCCGTCGCCACCCTCAAACCGGTTAGCCGAAAATAGGGTAAAAACCGGTCAATTTACCGCATAATACCGATTTATGGCATTATTGATGTTCGGTAATTTTAAGCACTCAAAAACAGAAAGCATTATGCAGACCGACATCACCGAACTATTGGGCAGCCAGGCGGCTTATTACCTGGAACATACCTGTAAAACCATCGATAAATCGATGATCCATATCCCCGCTCCGGACACCATCGAACGCCTCTGGTGTCCTTCCGATCGGAATCTCCCCACGCTCAATAATCTGCAGCGCATTTTGGGACACGGACGGTTAGCCGGAACCGGCTATGTATCCATCCTTCCGGTCGATCAGGGCATCGAGCATACAGCCGGGGCCTCGTTCGCACCGAATCCGCTCTATTTCGATCCGGAAAATATCGTCAAACTGGCCCTCGAGGGCGGATGCAACGCCGTGGCCTCCACCTTCGGCGTATTGGGAGCGGTAGCCCGGAGGTACGCCCACCGAATCCCCTTCGTAGTGAAAATCAACCACAACGAACTGCTCAGTTACCCGAACAGTTACGATCAGATCCTGTTCGGTATGGTCCGGGAAGCGTGGAACATGGGCGCCGCCGCTGTAGGGGCGACCATTTACTTCGGTTCGGCGGAGAGTCGCCGGCAAATCGTCGAAATCGCCGAAGCCTTCGAGTATGCCCATGAACTGGGCATGGCGACCATCCTGTGGTGTTACCTGCGCAACAACGATTTCAAAAAAGACGGCGTAGACTACCATACAGCGGCCGATTTGACCGGCTAGGCCAATCACCTCGGTGTAACGATTCAGGCCGATATCGTCAAACAGAAACTGCCGACCAATAACGGCGGGTTCAACGCGATTCAATTCGCCAAAACCAGCCCGAAAGTTTACTCGGAACTCACCTCGGACCATCCTATCGACCTGTGTCGCTATCAGGTGGCCAACAGCTATATGGGCCGCGTGGGTTTGATCAATTCCGGCGGGAAATCCCTCGGGGATACCGACCTGAAAGAGGCCGTCATTACGGCCGTGGTCAACAAACGGGCCGGCGGCATGGGCCTAATTAGCGGCCGCAAAGCCTTTCAGAAACCGATGCAGGACGGGATCACCCTGCTCAATGCCATACAGGACGTCTACCTCGATCCGCAGATTACGATTGCCTGATATGAAAATCACCTTTTTCAGCACCAAGCCGTACGACCGGGCCTCTTTCGAGGAGGCCAACCGGGATCCGGGGTTCGAACTGGAATTCCACAAAAGCCATCTCAGTCCGGGCAATGCCATCCTGGCCGCCGGTTCCGATGCGGTGTGCATTTTCGTGCACGATCAGGCCGATGCGGATACTATCGGCATACTCGCCCAAAACGGCGTGCGGCTGATCGCCCTGCGGGCGGCCGGGTTTAACAACGTCGATCTGCAGGCGGCCGCCCGTTACGACATCCGGGTGGTACGTGTCCCGGCTTATTCGCCCTACGCGGTCGCCGAGCACGCCGTAGCCCTGATGATGGCCCTCAACCGCAAAACCCACCGGGCTTATTAGCGTACCCGCGACGGGGATTTCTCGCTGCACGGATTGATGGGATTCGATATGCACGGTAAAACGGCCGGCATTATCGGCACGGGGAAAATCGCCCTGATCCTGATCCGTATCCTCCGGGGATTCGGCATGGAGGTGATCGCCTACGATATATACCCGAACCGGCAGGCGGCCGCCGAGGCGAGTTTCCGTTATGTCCCGCTGGAAGAGCTGTACGCCCGTTCGGACGTAATCAGCCTCCACGTACCGCTCACCCCGCAAACCCGGTATATGATCGACCGGCAGAGCATCGCCCGGATGAAAGACAACGTCATGCTGATCAATACCGGCCGCGGTCAGCTGATCCATACGAACGATCTGATCGAGGGCCTGAAATCCAAAAAAGTGGGTTCGGCCGGTCTGGATGTCTACGAAGAGGAAGAAGAGTATTTCTACGAAGACCGCTCGGACAGCATCATCGACGACGACGTACTGGCTCGGCTGCTCTCCTTCAACAACGTAATCGTGACCTCTCATCAGGGATTTTTCACGGTGGAGGCTCTACGGAATATTGCCCAGACCACCCTGCAAAACGCGGCGGCCTTTGCAGCCGGGATGCCGTTGGAAAACGAAGTCAAATGGGGACAAAATTAAATCATCAAACCATACCGCTATGAAAAAAATCGTATTACTGCGCCACGGCGAGAGTCAGTGGAACCTGGAAAACCGCTTTACGGGCTGGACGGATGTCGATCTGACCGAGACCGGAGTGGAAGAAGCCATCGCCGCCGGAGAGTTGTTAAAACAGGAAGGTTTCGCCTTTACCAAAGCCTATACTTCCTATCTCAAACGGGCGATCAAAACGCTCGATATCGTGCTGGATGTGATGGACCTGGACTGGATACCGGTCGAAAAGAGCTGGCGGTTGAACGAAAAACACTACGGTGCCTTACAGGGACTCAACAAAGCGGAAACCGCCGCCGAATATGGAGACGAGCAGGTTCTGGTTTGGCGGCGGAGCTACGACATTCCGGCTCCGGCATTGACCCGCAACAATCCGCGCAATCCCCGGTATGACTTGCGCTACGCCGAAGTACCCGAACGCGAACTTCCGCTGACCGAATCGCTAAAGGATACGGTCGAGCGAATTCTACCCTATTGGGAATCGGTGATTTTGCCCACCTTGCACCATTGCGATCATGTGCTGGTAGCGGCCCACGGAAATAGTCTGAGAGGGATCGTGAAACACCTCAAAGGGATATCCGATGCGAAAATCGTGAGCCTGAACCTACCTACCGGAGTTCCCTACGTGTTTGAATTCGACGAGAATTTACAGGTTGTGAACGATTATTTCCTGGGGGATTCGGATGAAATAGCCCAAAAGATGGGGGCGGTAGCGGCCCAGGGGAAATCACATTGATTAGCTACCGCGGATTTACTTTCCCGCCAAAACCTCGGACTCTAAAGTCCGGGGTTATTCAATTTTCCGTTTCATAAAAAAAGGCCGTCGATGGACAGCCTTTTCAAGGAAGGTTCTATTTCTTTATTGTTGAACAATCGCTACACGGTTCAGTACCGGTTTGTCGAATTCGGCTTGGGTATCCCCTACCGGGTTCATGCGCAGCTGGTTCGCATTGACACCGTTTTTAACCAACTCGTCGTAAACCACTTGAGCACGTTGTTCGCTCAAACGGCGATTGATGGTCGGGTTACCGGTTTCTTTATCGGCAGAACCGAAGATGGTGTATACTTTATCCGACGGACCTTTTTTGATGGCATCGGCGATATAGGCCAGATTGATTTTCTCTTTTTCGGTCAGGTTGGCTTTGTTGATCTGGAACCAAACGGCCAGGTCGGAAGCCACATGGACATTGTTAACCACTTTATCTTTTGCCCGTTCGGCTTCCAACTCGGCAGCCAGACGATCCGCGCGGGATTGAGAAGCAGCCAGGTCGCGTTCCAGGGCGTTGATCCGGTTTTCGTAAGCAGATACATCGATCGGAGCCACCACTACGCTGTTTTGTGCCCGTCCGAAATTATAAGCAAGCCCCAAAGAGGCGGAAAGAGCCATATCGATATCGTGTTTACCCGTTACGATGCCATCCGTATTTTTGTGGGTTCCCATCAGGTGAACATCCAGCAAAATATCTACTGCCGGAGAAAGTCTCATTTGCTGCAAGATACCTACGTTGGCACCGAACCGATTACTCGGACGCGCTCCGTCTTTACAGGCGTTGACCCAACCTACCCCGATGTAGGGTACGAAATCCCAAAAGCGGCTCTCTTTCGGTCCCCCTACGGAGTTAGACAGGTTCCACAATAAATCGACGTGCGTATAGTTCAGGAAAAAATCGTTTTTGTAGAGGTTATCGTGATCCCGGAGCAAACCTCCTTGGAAACGGGCTCCTTCGACGGCTACACCGTAAGCATTCCAACCGGACCATTGTAAACGGGCACCGATATAAGGATTAAACATTTTACCCAACGAAACATCCATAATCGGAGCGATGCGGTCGCCGAATTCCCGATGTGAAGTAAGGTCGCCGTAGTAGACCAAGGCTCCCCCGGACACGGTAATAAACCCGTAATTGAATTCTCGATCCGGGTTACGGAAAGTCGAGTAATCCTGTGCACTCACAGCACCAGCCGATACGGTTAAGAGCACGAATAAAAGATAATAAACTTTTTTCATAACTTTAACTAATTTGTATTAATTTGCCAATCAATTCGCACGGTGATCATTGCATATTTCGTTCCAAACTTTTAGAATGTAGTCATACACCAATCGCCTTGCACTATCTTGCATAACTCCCCTTCATTCGCAAAAATAGTGCAAATTTCAATAATACAAAAGAATTCATCAGAAAATATTACAATACCTCCTTTTAAATTAATATCACCTTAACTTGAAAGATAAACCGGCGTTGCACCGTAAGCGACTAGTTGCTTCGAACTCCGGCCGTACGCGCCGATTAATCCCTCTCCTGCTCCGGCCACTCGATTCCGCAACAATGGAAAAAAGAATACAATCCCGGCGGACCGACTTCCGGAATGCCCGATCAGCGCACCGAAACTATCATCCGGGATCGGTTTTTCGATGGTTATTCTGCGGCTTTATACGAACCAACTTGCCGGACCGAATTTGCCGGTTATCATGGTACTTCTTTTGCGGTTCGGCGGTTCCTGCAACTTCACCCGGGAATT
>JAJQAW010000205.1:0-2462 GCA_021203585.1 Rikenellaceae bacterium | reverse complement strand
ATTATGTATTTTTGCAAAAAAGATGCCATGAATCAAAAAATTTACCTGGCTTTGCTGGGAATCCTCCTGGCCGGATCCGTACAAGCGCAATACCATCCGGTTCACCGCTGGGAATTCGGCGGTTCCTTCGGATTCGGATTGGGAACTTCGCAGAATTCCATCAGCATCAACCCACAAATCGGTTACCGACTGACGGATTATTTTACCGTGGGAGGCGGGATCAATTACGCCTACTACCGGTACAAAGATTGGGACATCACCTCCAATTATCTGGGATTGAACGCCTACGGACGTTTCACACCCATCCGATACATGCAATTGTTCGCCCAACCGGAAGTCTACCGCCGCTGGGGAAAAACCCGGGGAATCAGCGATAAAGAATCCGTATTCGCCACGCTGCTGCTCGGCGGAGGAATCGTGATCCCGGTGGTACAGGGCGGCATCGCCGTATCGGTATTTTACGATGTGATCCAGGATAAAGACTCCCCCTACCGAGACGATTTGATGTACTCGGTAGGATATACCTTTCATTTTTAACGCGGTCGGTGTCCGGTAAAACACTCCGGCCCTGCGGAACGTTAAGTATGAAGTAAAACCGCTCCACATGAAAAAAAGAGAAAAATTAAAAGATTACCTAAAGGCCAACCGCAAAGGGAGCCGGCAGGCGGAAATCGAGCTGTACGGAAGGCCGCTGGGCCGCCGGAAAATACATCGATCCAAAAAAACATACCACCGTAAAACGGAAAAGGCAGCCCTTAAAAAGCTGCCTTTTTTTCATTTTCCGCCCGAGTTTCATTCTTCGCCCGAGCCTTCGGAGACAACCGACCCCGATCCATCCGGATCGGGTTGCCAACCGAATGCCTTAACAGGCATCACCCATGCCGTTGGGATTTATTTTTTCCGCCGGAGCAGCCGGGGAGGCCGAGGTTTCGGAGCCTTCGGTTTTTCCGTTTTTCTACAATTTTTTTCCACCTCTTCCTTAGCTAATTTTTTGGTACAAAAAAACCAATCGTGGTAAGTAATGCTGGGATCGTTATTTTGCATCCGTTCTTTCAGCGCATTCATATTGGTGGGCGCCGGTACGATCACCTCGTCGCCCGGACGCCAGTCGGCCGGCGTGGATACTCCGAACGCATCGCTGGTCTGCAGGGCGATCAAAACCCGCATCAACTCGTCGAAATTCCTCCCCAGAGAGAGCGGGTAGTAAATAATAGCGCGAATGATTCCTTTCGGGTCGATAAAAAACACCGCCCGTACCGCCTTGGTTTCACTTTCGGCCGGTTGAATCATGCCGTATTTTTTGGATACGTTCATCGATACGTCGTCGATCAGCGGAAACCGGACATCGATATGGTCCATGCCCTTCCAATTGATTTTCTCCCGGATGGTATTGAGCCAAGCTATGTGGCTTGAATTCCCGTCCACAGACAAACCGACCAACTGACAGTCGAGCTCTTCGAATTGCTGCTGCATCTGACCGAAAGTCATGAATTCCGACGTACAAACCGGCGTAAAGTCCGCCGGATGGCTGAACAGAATGACCCACTTACCGGCATAATCGTCCGGAAAATGAATTTTTCCTTGTGTGGTGACGGCTTCAAAGGAGGGTGCTTTATCCCCTATGCGCGGCATCGGCGTGGCTTGTTGATCTTCCATAATCCTTGCATTAAAAGTTTACCGGACCATTCACAAACCCCGTGCCGTAGTTCCCTGAAAAAGGCCTGAAATTTGCACACCGACATCCAGCCGGGAAGAGATATGGACCGGAAATACTTTTAATCGTTAACCGTAATCGACATGCAAGAAAACAGCTATTCAAACGGCTCTCTGGAGCACAGCTCCGAGGAGTTTCGGATATCGAACTTCACGAAAAATTATCTATCCGGTTCGGCCAAATGGGCCCAATTTATCGCCATCGTCGGATTTATCGGGGCAGCCGGCCTATTGGTGCTAGGACTGACCGCCACGATATGGACCTCCCGGTTGACCGGTATGGACCAAACCACGACCAATCCCGGAGCCATCGGGATGGCGATCACCTACCTGGCGATGGCATTGATTCAATTTTTTATGGCCTTGTATCTCTATCGTTTTGCCCTGGCCACCCGGCAGGCGCTGGCAACTGCAGATTCCGCCCAAATTACCAAAGCATTTAAAAACCTAAAAAATTATTTTCAGATCAACGGCATCATTATGATCATCGCTCTGATCTTTATCTTTCTGGCTGCGCTCATCGGTACGATCGCCGGTGTGAGTAGCATCTCCGGGTAATAATGGCGGTATCACGCCAGGCGAACGCAAAGGAAATGAGACCGATAAATCTCCCCGAAGAATTTTCTTGGGAAGAAAAGAGAAAAAATTTTTGGATTTTCCACAATTTATCTATCTTTGCACACGCAAACGCTGCTGGTGCCATAGCTCAGTTGGTAGAGCAAAGGACTGAAAATCCTTGTGTCCCCGGT
>JAJQAW010000151.1 GCA_021203585.1 Rikenellaceae bacterium | reverse complement strand
GGCGGTCAGGTCCGGGTCCTTGTAGTAGCCCCGGAACAGGCCGTTTTGCTTTTTGTCCTCGGGCACCCGCAGCACCAGCTCCCCCACCTCGCCGGGAGGCACCGGATTGCCGCTGTCGTCCACCAGGTCCACGTCGTGGAAACAATAGTACGGGGCTCCGATTTTTACCATGAAATCGAAGGCGGAATCCATTTTGGCTTTGGCCCGTTCCACCGGATCGACAATCGCGTTCCAGGGAAAATCGATCGTAGGGCCCCCGAATTGGTCTCCTCCCTGGGCACAAAAGGAGTGCCAGTAAGCAACCGCAAAACGCAGGTGTTCTTTCATGGTTTTTCCCAGAATGACCCGGTTCTCGTCGTACCACCGGAATGCCAACGGATTCTTCGAATCCGCTCCTTCATATCGGATTTTACCGATCCCTTCAAACATGCTTTTCATAAAAATTATTTTTTTAGTGTGAATCTCAGTTTCTAATGATTTATTGTGCGCGGTAATCGCGTTTCAAATCCGGGCCCCTCTCCGTTTTACCACTCCTGGGCTCCGGCACAGTGCGTGGTTTGCGGAGGCCAAAAATAGCGGTGAAAAAAGTGCGAGGATTCCCAAACCCGGTTTTAGGCGGTAAGATGCCGGTCCAGTTCCGACTTCCACCGCAGATAGGCCTCTTCCAGCGCCGGTTTAATGACCGGATTCGGTTCCACTGCTTCGATTTTTTTCAAAGAATCGAAGGCTTCCTCCCGGGAGCGGTATATGCCGGCCCCCAGAGCCGCACCCCGGGCAGCGCCCAAAGCCCCGTCGGTATTGTATAACTCGATTTTGGCATCGGCCACAGTGGCCAACGTCTCGCGGAACAGGGGGCTCAAAAACAGGTTAGCCCTCCCGGCCCGGATCAGGCGAGTATCCACGCCGATCCCTTGGAGTATATCCATGCCATAACGGAAAGCAAAGGCGATGCCTTCCTGAGTGGCTCGGAATACGTGGGGTTTTCCGTGGCGGTTCAAGTCCACTCCAGCCATCACGGCTCCGGTATACCGGTTGCACAACATCCGTTCCGCTCCATTTCCGAAGGGAAGCATCGTGACTCCTTCGCTTCCGGCCGTCACGAGCTCACAGAGCGCATTGATTTGATCGTAGTTCAAATGGTCCGCGGCCAAACGTTTCATCCAAGCGTTCAGGATGCCTGTCCCGTTGATACAAAGCAACACTCCGTAACGCGGCCCTTCCCCCCCGTGATTGACATGCAGAAAGGTATTTACGCGGGACTGGGGGTCGGCCTTTCTTTGATCGGTCACCCCGTAAACCACCCCGGAAGTACCTCCGGTTGCTGCCACCTCTCCAGGCTCCAATACATTCAGGGAAAAGGCATTATTGGGTTGATCCCCGGCACGGTAGGCGATGGGGGTTCCTGCCGGGATTCCGAATTGCCGCTCGATAGCCGGCGTTGTGTAGGCTTGTATTCCGATATTGGGCCCGGCCTGGGGAATCACCTCCCGGGCAATCCCGTAAAACTCGGCCACCCTGTCGGCAAAACCGTCCTGCTGGAAATTCCAGAGAATTTGCTCGGACAAACCGCTCTGGGTCGTGGATTTTTCGCCGGATAAGCGATATAAAATGTAATCGCCGGGCAGCATCACCGTATCCACCCGGGCATAAATCTCCGGCTCGTTTTCTTTCACCCAGGCCAGTTTCGAGACGGTAAAATTACCGGGTGAATTGAGCAACTCCGACAGGCATTTCTCCGGCCCGATTTGCCGAAAAGCTTGTTCTCCGAGACTCACCGCGCGGCTGTCGCACCAGATGATGGAATTACGCAATGGCTGACCCTCGGCATCCAGAGCCACCATTCCGTGCATCTGGTAGGTAATTCCAATGGCGGCTATTTCCGCCGCCTGCACTTTTCCGCTTTGGAAAATTTCCTGCAAGCAAACGGATACATGTTCCCACCACATCTGGGGCGCTTGTTCCGCCCATCCGGGCTGCGGAGCATCGATGGGAAGTTCCGTAGCGGGAGAGGTAAACGAAGCCACACAGGCCCCCGTTTCCGTATCCAGTACGGCGGCCTTCACCGATGAGCTTCCGATATCCAATCCTAATGTTTTCATAGTTTCAGGGATTCTTATGGTTAATCGTGCCAATTTACAAAATTCAATGTCGATTTCTTCCGAATTTCCTTTTCGTAGGCATGGCGGTTGAAGGTATACAGCAAGGCCGGTTTATGGGCCACGTTTCGCTCTTTTTCCTCCGTAGGCTCCAGGTAACCCGATCCGAGGAGGTTTTTGCGGAAGTTGCGGTTGTCGATTTCAAAGCCCAATATCGCCTCGTAAAGTCCCTGAAGCTGTCGAATGGTAAAGCGTTTGGGCAGCAATTCAAAAGCGATGGGTTCGTTGACCAACTGTTTATTCAGCGTATTGAGCGCCACACCCAGAATTTGTTTGTGGTCCAGGGCAAGCCGTTTGATCGATTGCACATCCTGCCACACCGCCTTCCGCATGGAGGTGTGGGCCACCATGTGGGAATTCAGTTTCACCAGGGAATAATAAGCGATGGTAATGATCCGTCGGGTTTGAAAACCGTAGGTTTCATTGAGCCACCCGAGGCTTTTGGAATCGATCCGATGGGGATCGGAAAAGACCTGAAGCTGCTTCAGATAAACCTGCTTCAATCCGGTCAGTTCTTCCAATACCCGGTAAGCCGAGGTGGAAAGGTCTTCATCGTTATAAATCGGGCTTCCCGGAAGCTTAAAATCTTCCCGGGCAATTACCTCTCCGGCCGGGGTGGTTTCCCGGTACCTCCGTTTAACCAGAAGCACCTTCAGCGACGCTCCGTCGAAACCGAACACCACGCAATCGACCGATATGGAGGGATTTTTTGTCGGAACCATTTCTAATCCGTTGATCGTTAACTTGTTTTTCAAAATTACACACTACCGCTTACAAAACCAAGGTTAGTGCAAATTTTACGCTAACTAACACCCTTAAAAAAACGTACAATACTTATTAACAAGGCCATACCTCCGATCCGACCGGCATCTGGAGCAGACGGCGGCCAACGGTTACTTAACGTAAAAAGTACGGTTATTAATTTTTTTTAAAATTTATGCCATAAAAAAACCGGACAATAACGGATATTGTCCGGTCCAAGCTCCCGGTCGGAGCGCTATTTCACTTCGATGATATAATCATTCCGGTATTGCACCAGTACCCACTGATCGTTGATCCATTGTCCCTGTTCTTGCTGCCGGAAGTGGTAAGGAACCTGCAAAAGCGGGGTATTAACCCGATTGATCGAACGGTCGTATTGCTCCCCGTATTGCTTGATGGCGGTCACGAACAATTTGGCCACATCGTAACCCCGGTAGGAGAACAGCGAAGGCAAACTACCGAATGAAGCCAGGTAACGTTGATCGAACGCGCTGACTGCCGGGGTCGTCCGGTCGGCGTAATACAACGTAACGTACATGGCCTGCAATTTGAAAAATTGCTCGCGGTCGTTGTTCTGAAAACGGGCCCACTGCGGACTTCCGATGACCCGGATCGGGTAACCCCGCCCCGTGGTGGAAGAGATGTTGTTCTGAATGGAGCTGATCGTGGGTAAAATCTCATCGGTCAGGGATTCGTTGTTGGTTGGAATGATCAGAATGTTTTCCCGATCCCGAGAGAGCGCATTTCGGATGGCCGTGGCCGACCCCCGTCCGGTGTAACCGATCCGCTGGGTATTGGAAGGCAATAAATGCTCGATTTCCTGTTGAAAAGCGGCATCCAATCCGGAAGAGGGAGTAATCAGCACCACGTTATGGTCCGCGCTCAGGAAGGGTTTCAGCTTATCGTATTGGTACTGGTTGCCCGGCCGGACCTGAAAGACCAGGGGATTGTCGATCTCCACCTGACTCTGCGGAGAAACTATCGGAATCCCCTGCCGGGAGGCAAAACGAGCAGCTACTTCGAAAGTCTCCTCCGTGCGTGGACCGATCATCAGATCTACCTGTTCCATATCGTTTTGCCGCAAAATCCGGCGGGTTTCCTGTACCGACCGTTTGGTGTCGTAAACGGTCAGTTCGACCGATATGCCTTCCTCTTTCAAATCCTGCAAAGCCAGCAGCGTTCCGTTGTAGTAATCCACGGACGATGCTTCGGTCTGACCGCTGGAGGTAAAGGGCATCAGCAAGGCCGCCTGGACCGGTCCGGAGGGGTCGAAAGTTTTAACCACCGTCCGGTCAAAGCGCTCCGCCCAGTCGGACTCCTCCGCCGCCGTCACGTCTTCTGGCGGTAACGCTGCCACAGATTCCACCGCGACCGGGTATCGCAGCAGCGAACCGGCCCGCAAGCCGCCGGCCAATTCTACGGGATTGTATTTGCGCAGGGTATCTTCCGGAATATTCAAAGCACGAGAGAGGGAATAGAGGGTTTCTCCCCGTTCCACCAGGTGGTAGCCCCACCCCTCGGTGATCTCGGTCAGGGCTTCCGTGTACTGGGAAAATTCGACATCGATCTCTTCCGGAGTCGCCGTTCCGATCACCCCTCGGGGTATTAAAATCCGCTGTCCGATGCTCAGGATGGTCGGATTGAGGCCCGGATTGGATTCGATCAGCTTGTCGATCGATACTTCGTATCGCCTGGCAATGGAATAGGCCGTTTCGCCGGGATTGACGGCATGCACTTCGACCCGACGGTTACTGGTCGTCCGGTTGCGGATGTTCCGCGGAAGGGGCTCCGGCGCGGGAGCCGGAATTTTTATGGCTTCACCGGCCCGCAAACCTTCGGCCATCTGCGGATTGTATTTGACGATGTCCGTCTGCGGAACGTCGTAGTTCCGGCTAAGCGAATAAAAAGTTTCTCCCGGCTGGACCGTATGCACATAAAAATACTCCCCGCCGATTACCACCCGGTTGGGGGAGGATTCCGTTTCCTGACCGGAAGCGAGGGCCGTACAAGCCAAAACCAATATAAGCAGATAAACTGTTCTTTTCATATCCCGTTGGATTCTTTACCTCTAACGTGCCAAAGATGCCTCATTTACTCCTTTTTCCTGAAAAAATCGGTAAAAATATAGCCTTTACTTCGGAATACTCCGCTCCCGAATCGACCAGCGGCCTGTAGAGGTCCGCTTCGAACCCTACGGATCAAAGCAGGGTATACCGGAGATTTTTAAACCGGGCCTCTCCTTGGCCGTGCACGAACAAAGCAGGCAGAAGACTTTGGAAATCATACAGCGTGTTGTGGTTATAGCCGGATAATTCCATCCCCCACTCCTCGTTGTACCAGGTGTGGTCGTCGTAACTGTAGGCGCCGGTAACTACTTGACGATCGTTCCGGAGCCGAAGCCACAACCGGTTGCCGTCTCCTTCGGTATGGGCTCCACGCCCAGCAGCCTGGCCTTTGCGGTAACGGTACCGGCGGTGGCTGTCAAAACCGGTTCCGGCATAAAAATCACTGTTATAATAGAGCAGTAATCCGGCCACGGTTCCCGGATCCTTTTCGATCTCTACCTGCACTTCATACGCATGGTTTCCGGCCACGAATAGGATCGGAGAAGAAGTTCCCGGTGAATCTCCCTGGCCTTTCATGGTCAACGTATCCGCGTTCACCCTGCACCGGTTCGGGTCGTAATGTTTGTAGAACTTCCAATCCAAACCGATTCGAAACTCCCCCAGGCGGTCGCGCCGGCCGGGTTGTTTTTCGGAAACGACCGGTTTAGCTATCGGCTCGTCCGGCCGTACTCCCTCGGGGATTTTAAACCACCCGTCCTCCGTCCATTCAACCGGTTCCAACAGGGTTTGCCGTCCCAAGTTGTAGAACCCGTTTTCATAGGCATGGTAAACGATCCACCATTCGCCCTGCGGAGTATCGACGAGTGAGCCGTGGCCTTTGGACCACCAGCGGTCGGTATTGTTCCAGGTGCGGACAATCGGGTTGTAAGGTGAATTTTCCCACGGTCCATCGATCGACCGGGAGCGCGCGGCGACCACCATGTGGCTGGTCGGCGGTCCTGCGGTACCCCCCTGGGCGTTCAGGTAGTAGTAATATCCGTCGATGTATTTTAGTTTCGGTCCTTCCAGGCAAAAACACTCGTCCACCCACTCTTGTGGATACGCCCAGCCATCATATACTTTTTCCTGGCTTCCGGGTACCACGGCCAATCCGTCGGCGGTCAGTTGCTGGCGAATTCCGTTGCTCATAAACAACCAGCGGGTCCCGTCTTGGCCTACGATATGACACGGATCGATGTTTCCGATTCCCAGATCGATCGGTTCACTCCACGGACCATAGGGAGAGTGAGACCAGACCACAAAATTGGACCGTGGATTGGAGACAGTAAAATAAATGTAATAGCGATCCTCGTACCGGGTAATATCGGGCGCCCACACGGACCCCAGATAAGTTTGCAGCCCAAAGCTGATCGGCTGCCAATTGACCAGGTCTGTGGAATGAAACACCACCAATCCGGGCAAGTAGTCGAAGCAGGAATGGGTCATGTAATAATCTTCTCCGTCCCGCAGGATGGTCGGATCGGGATAATCTCCGCTTAATATCGGATTGAGGTAATATCCGTTGCCCAAATCCCCCTGTTTATTGGTTAGCTCCCACCCGGAAACGGAGGAATTTTCCCGGCATCCAGCGAGAAAAAAGAAGATCAATAAGGTATAAATCGTATGGTTCATCACGATAGCGGTTAGTATTCCATTTTTTTCAGCAAACAGATTGGGTAGTTTTCTCCGTGAAACTGACCTTCGCCGGCGGCAAATGCGGTATGTCTCGGTACTGGAGGGCCCAAAATTGTGGGAAGCGTCGGGCATCGAGACATACCGGCCCGAAGGGGAATTACCACCCGGACCCAAAGGTTTTGGGGTATTTTTTCCAACCGACACCCAGCCCAAGAGCGGATGAGAAGCCGGTTTTTGACTACACCCAGGCCGCCCACCGATATCCGAGTGGGTCGGAGCCAAGCAGACTGGAGCTAAGCCGAGCGTGCAGAAGATAACCCGAAGGGGAAACCGACCGGTGTGATTTTCGGCGCTTTTTCAAAGCGCTGGTGCCCCTGGTTATTTATTTCCGAGTTCTCGAAGCCGAATCGCGGTGATTACCCGTTTGGTATATCCGGGAAAATCTCCGTTCATCATCCAGGCGTAATAACTGGGTTCTTCCCGGAACACTTCGCATACGGGCCGCCCTTTGTGTTTTCCGAAATTGAAGCATTCCACCCCGTCTTCGTTGCAAATAATCCTTCCCGCAAAATCCACATCTTTGGTACGAGTGGAGAATTCGGAGAGGAATTCCATATCGTTTTTCAGCTCTTCGGGATAACGGTCCAATTGGGCTTTCAGCACTTCGTAAGTAGCCCGTGTATCCGCTTCGGCCGCATGGGCATCGGTCAGGTCTTTTTGACAATAGAATTTATAAGCGGCCACCAGGGTGCGCTGCTCCATTTTATGAAAGATATTTTGTACATCGATGAATTTGGTTTTCCGCATATCGATGTCGATCCCCGCCCGCAAGAATTCCTCCACCAGGACCGGAATATCGAACTTATTGGAATTGTATCCGGCCAGGTCGCATCCCTCGATATAGTTTTGCAGCGATTTAGCCACGGCTTTGAAGGTCGGACAATCTTTGACATCCTCGTCGTAGATGTGGTGAATGGCCGAGGAGGCTGCGGGAATAGGCATTTCCGGATTCAGTCTGCGGGTTTTGGTCTCTTCCGTGCCGTCGGGCATAATTTTAATCATTGAAATCTCGACGATACGGTCTTTTGCCGGATCCACGCCGGTGGTTTCGAGGTCAAAAAATATAATGGGGCGCTTGAGGTTCAGTTCCATGGCGGGTCGGTTTTGGTTTTGTGTGATTCAAATATAAGCATTTCTTCGCAAAAAAGGCCGGCGCTTCCCGGCAGCTGACCTTTTTTCATCCTGTTCGATCCTCCCAGTATTACACGTTGATGATCATCGGCATGAGCAGCATCAGGATATCCTGCCCTTCCTGCTCGTCATCTACTGGCCTGAAGACACCGGCCCGGGTGGAATCCGCCAGTTCGATGACGATTTGTTCGGTCTCGAGGTTGGCGAGAATTTCGGTCAGAAAGGTCGATTTGAAACCGATTACGATCGGGTCTCCTTCGTAGCTGCAGGCGATCGATTCTTCCGCCGATACCGAATAATCGATATCTTGAGCCGTGAGTTTCAACAGGTTGTTGTCGATATCCAGTTTGATCAGGTTGGTGGAAGGATTCGAAGAAACGGCCACCCGTTTGATGCTGTGCATGAATTCCGCGCGGTCGATGGTCACCTTGTTCGGATTGTTGTTTGGAATGACCGCATTGTAATTCGGATAGGTCCCTTCGATCAGGCGGCAGATCAACGTATATTTGGAGAGCGTAAATACCACATTTTTCTTATCGAACTGCAGCCGGATCGGCTCCTCTTCCCGGGGCAGAATACCTTTCAGCAGGTTGGACGGTTTTTTGGGAAGAATAAAGGAAGCTTCGATGCCGGTTTCCATGGCCAGTATGTTGCGCACCAGCTTATGGGCATCCGTGGCTACGAAAATAACCGCCTGAGGAGAAAGGTCCAGATAAACCCCGTTCATCACCGGACGCATCTCGTCGTCGGCCGTAGCGAAAATGCTTTTTTCGATGCCGGTTAACAGTTTTTCCGGATTCATCTCCACGGTAACCGCCTCCGTATCATCGAGTTCGGCTGGCTTTGGATAACTCAGTCCGGAGGTACCCGGAATGACCAGTTTTCCCGATTTCCAATTGATATTGACCTCCCAGGTGGAGTCGTTGGCCTCGATGGTCAGCGGCTGTTCCGGGAATTCCCGGAGGGTGTCCAGCACCCGTTTCGCCGGAATGGCGATAATGCCCTCCTGCTCGATGTTTTCGATGGGCAGCGTCCCGGTCAGGGTCGTTTCCAAATCGGATGCGGTGATGCGCAACACCCCCTGTTGGAGTTCGAACAGGAAATAATCAAGAATGGGCAATGTGTTTTTATTGCTGATGACCTTGCCGGTGGCCTGTAAGAGGTTCAGCAGGGCTGAACTGGATACCGTAAATTTCATGCTGTTATTGTATTTTAATGGCTCTTCAGATGAATTTATCCCTCAAAGATAGAACTTTTTCCGGTTTTTACCTATACCGTTCCGGCTTTTGAGCGAAATGGCTGCAACGCGCTTCGTTGCGGAGCCCTTTCACCGGAGGGGAGGGTTCGGGTCTACGAATAAGTCGGGTGGAATGGTGAAACGATGAGGCCGTACGGTTAAAATCCGGTGATTTTGTCGAGGGCCAGTTCGATCATCCGCTGCACATGCGGGGTGTAATCCGGCTCGGAATCTCCTTGGATCCGTTGAGCGATGACCGTGCACAAGGTCGTGGCCTCGTGTCCCAGCAGTGCGGCCAGGCCGGCCAGCGCGGAACTCTCCATTTCGTAATTCAGAATGCGTTTTTCACCGTAACGGAAGGTTTCCAGTTTGCCGTTCATTTCAGGATCGGCCAACGCCAAACGCACTACCCGGCCTTGCGGACCGTAAAATCCGGGGGCCGAAATGGTTATTCCGGGAATGCTGCACCCGGCGAACAATTGATTCAAGAAACTGGAGGATCGCACGAAATAGGGCATCGCCAACCGGGAACTCCATTTCATGTGCTCCACAAAAGTTCCCTCCATACTGAGGTCGCAAACTTTTTTGCATCCGGCGTAAAAATTTAACAATCCGTCGAATCCGATGGATATTTCTGCCAGCACGCGATCGCCGATGCGCAGGTTGGGCTGCAAGGCTCCGCAAGTACCCAACCGAAGCATGTACAGTTTTTTCTTTTGTTCACGGACGGTCCGCGTTTGAAAATCCACATTGACCAGGGTATCCAGTTCGGTCATGACAATGTCGATATTGTCCGCACCGATGCCGTGCGAAAGAACGGTCAACCGGGTTCCCCGGTAAGTTCCGGTGGCCGAAACGAATTCCCGGTGAGCGGTCCGGGATTCTATCCGGTCGAAATAGGAGGCAACGACTTCCACACGGGCCGGATCGCCCACCAGGATAATTCTATCGGCCAGTTGTTCCGGGCGAAGATGAAGGTGAAACACCGAGCCGTCGGCGTTAAGGATCAGTTCTGAAGCTCGTATCGTTCTCATGAAAATCTAATTCAATTTTTTGGGCGTTACGCGGATAAAGGTAGCAAAAATCGGCCCATTTCTTTTGGCAAAAATGATTTGCCGGGTAAGTATTTTTACCGGAATATTTAATTCCGGTTATGATTTTTTTACAAAACGCAATAAAAAGTTTGTAATTTTAACCGTAAGTATCTTCCTTTGTTATAGTAAAAAATTAAATCTTTGAGTCCGGATTATACTAAACACGATCCGCAATCCGTTTAAAAACGCGCTTTACCGTAAATTTATTCATTTTCGGGAGTATATTCGGAACCGTTTTTCCCGGAACCGGAGCCTGGAAACCCTTCGGAAAATCCGGCCAATCTGCAGGCGTGCTTCGCAAAGGCAGGAATTAAGAAGCCGGAGAGCGACAGCGGAACGAACGCGCAGTGGGTCCCGGGGAAAGAGCAGGAAATATGCATCGAACAGTAAATACATTAACTACGAAAATCCTATGAAAAGAATCACGAGATGGAAAACAACCCTGGTCCTCTGGCTGGGAATCTTCTCTTGCGCGGCCATGGCCCAGGCGCCGCAACAACTGCCGATCGATCCGCAGGTACGGGTCGGCGTGCTGGACAACGGACTGACTTATTACATCCGGCACAACGAACTGCCCAAAGACCGGGCCGAATTCCACATTGCCCAAAAAGTCGGCTCCATGCAGGAAGAAGAATCGCAGCGGGAATTGGCCCATTTCCTGGAGCACATGGCCTTCAACGGAACGACTCATTTCCCGGATAAAACCATGCTGGAGTACCTGGAATCCATCGGAGCAAAATTCGGCGCCAACGTGAATGCTTATACCTCGTTCGACGAAACCGTTTATACGCTGATGAATATTCCGGTCACCCGCCCGGGCATCGTCGACTCCTGCCTGCTGATTCTGTACGACTGGTCCTGCGGGATCGCGCTGGTGGACGAAGAGATCGACAACGAACGCGGAGTGATTCACGAAGAATGGCGTACCGGGCAATCCGCGCAGATGCGAATTTTCGACCAAATTCTGCCGGTTATTTTCGAAGGCAGCCGATACGGCCACCGCCTACCGATCGGTTTGATGGAGGTGGTGGACCATTTTCCCTACCAGGACATCCGCGATTACTACCACAAGTGGTACCGCCCCGATTTACAAGGGTTGATTATCGTCGGCGACATCGATGTGGATTACGTGGAGGCCAAAATCAAAGCCATGTTCAGCGATATTCCGCTGGATGATGACCGGGCCGAACGGATTTACCACGAAGTTCCGGACAACCGGGAGCCGATCGTGGCCCTGGCCACCGACAAAGAGATGAAAAACGTGCGGACTACCATTCTGTACAAGAAAGATATTTTTCCCCGGGAATACCGCAACACGCCCGACTATTATGTGGACGGCTACCTGCAGTCGATGATCAGCTCGATGCTCAATACCCGTTACAGTGAATTGGTGCAAAGTCCCGATCCGCCGTTCCTGAGCGCCGGAACATTTTCCGGAGCCATTATGGGCATCACCAAAACCAAAGACGCCTTCAACGTCGTGGCCATTTCGGACGAAGACCACATCGAGCGGGGGCTGCGGACAGTGGTCCAGGAGGTTCAGCGGGCCGTGCAGCACGGTTTCACCCCCTCCGAATACGAACGGGCGCGGGCCAATTTCCTCAACGGCATGGAATCCGCTTACAATGAACGGGAAAAACAGCGCAATTCTTCTTACACCGACGAATATACCCGCGCTTTTCTGGACGGAGAACCGATACCCGGCATCGAATTGGAGTACAACTTATTCAACCAGTTAGCTCCGATGCTACCCGTGGAAGCCGTGAACGAATATATGAAAACCCTGGTTACGGACGATAATATCATTATCACCGTTCAGGGACCGGAAAAAGAGGGTTTGGTTTATCCGAGCCGGGAGGAGATTCTGACCATCTTCCGGGAAGCGACGGAAACCCGAATGGAACCCTATCGGGAAGAAGTTTCCGACGAACCGCTAATCAGCGAATTCCCCCAACCGGGTACGATCGTCAAAACGGAGAAAGATACGATATTCGACGCTACCGTCTGGACCCTTTCCAACGGCGCAACGGTGGTGGTCAAACCGACTACTTTCAAAAACGATCAAATTGTGATGACCGGATTTAGTCCGGGCGGTACGTCGGTCATCGACGACCGGTATATCCGGGAATTAAACTTCATCAATTCCGCTCCGGCTCTCGGCGGATTGGGTAATTTCAGCGCTGTAAATCTGGGCAAAGTGCTGGCCGGCCGAAATGCCACGGCTAGCGCCGGGCTGGGCGAACTTACCCAGAATGTATCGGCCCGTTGCGCGCCGCGCGATCTGGAAACGATGATGCAATTGGTATACTTGCAGTTCACCGGCGTGCGCCAGGATCACTAAGCGTTCGAGTCGTGGAAGACTCGCCAAATCGCCCAACTGCGCAACAGCGCCTCCGATCCGGCCTATATTTATCAGGATTCGTTGCTTTCCACTCTGTACGGCCACCATCCGCGCATGGCTGCCACCACGGTAGAGGACGTGCAGCAATTCGATTACGAAAAAACCCTGGAGCTTTACCGGGAACGTTTTGCCAACGCCGGTGATTTTACCTTTCTATTCATCGGCAATATCGACGAACAGGAGCTCAAGCCCTATGTCGAGCAATACCTGGCTTCGCTTCCGGCTACCGGAGCAAAGGGCCAGGCAGGAACCCCGATTTACCGGGCGCGGGGAGTCATTACCAACAGTTACGAACAAAAGATGGAATCCCCCAAAGTTTCGGTTCGGATGATTCTGACCGATCAGGCCGAACCCTCCCTGAAAAACAGCGTGCAGGCCGATATGCTGGGTCAAATCCTGCTCAGCCGTTATACCGAAACCATGCGGGAAGAAGAGGGAGGAACTTATAGTCCGGGAGCCGGGATGTCGATTTCCGCCTCCAAAAAGGAGAGAACCCTGCAAATCGGCTTCGATACCAATACCGAACAGCGGGACCGCCTGCTGGAGATCGCCATCGAAGAGATCGAAAAGATTGCCCAGGCCGGACCCTCCGATGCGGATTTTAACAAGGTGAAAGAATTTATGCTGAAAAAACACCGAGAAAACCTGGAAGAAAACGGGTATTGGCTCGGCCTGATGAGTAGTTATTACCAATACGGACTGAACATGCGGGCCTATCCCGAAGCGGTAAATGCTCTGACCAAAGCTGACATCCAGGACCTGGCCCGGGAGGTCCTGGCCAGCGGCAACCGGATCCAGGTAATCATGAACGGAGTCTCGGCCGAATAAACCGTCGGCTATCGGACCGACCGAAGTCTCCCGTGAACACCGTCCTGAACGGCGGTAGTTTACGGGAGATTTTTTGTGAAGCCCGAACGGCGCCGAGCCGGTGTGGTTGGCCTACCGGTTTACCTCCCGCTCCGGATTCTCGGATCATCCGTCGGAGCGGCAAGCCGGCCGATGCCTCCGGAAAATCAGAACCGGGACCCACAGAAATTACACCGAAGTCCAGGCCGCACTCAACTCGGGATACGCCGCTTACCGATGGGGCTTTACGGGCCACCCGCCTCCCACCGGGGGAATGCGAAAAAGACTGCTCCTCCGGATGGGAAACAGTCTTTCGGGCAAAACTATAAAGAATGAAGAAAAATGTTGGTCGAGTAGCCCTCAAGCAACCTTGCTACCCCTTGAGAAAATAATGCCGAAGGTTGCTTGGGACTCGTTTTTGCGAACTTTTATACGATTAGTTACCAGTTGCCGGTCAGTTAGGCTTTACAAAGATAAGGAAGCCGAAAATTCGCTCGTTTACACAAACAGGCCCTTTGTTTTTGTTTCTTAGCCTTTTTTAGTCGGCCATGGCCGAACGGATTTTCCGGAACGAATTTTACCGGGAGGAGATCCGAAATTTTTCCGGCAGAAAGTGCTGAAGGAAGAGACGGAAGAAAAATGATATTTGTCGGCAATCTCCTTGATGCTCAAGCCCGAGCCGTTGAGGTCCTGGTAGATGAGAGCCGATTTCCGGTTGCGCAGCCAGACAGAAGGGGAATTTCCGAAAACCCGGTAAAATTGCTTTTTAAAGCCCGAACTGCTGTACAGGGATAGATCGGCTAACTCCTGAACGCTGGTTATATGGCGGTAATTACGGTACATCAGATCCATAAACTGCACGTCCGGACTGAGTAAGGGCGAAAAAAACGGTCAATTCCTCCCGGGGATAGCAGCTCAATAGCAAAAAGAACAATTCTTTGATTTTGGTCTCGTAATAATAAGGACACCGGATGCCGTCCCGGACCGTATCCATCAAATGGTCCAGGTATTGGGCAATCCGATGATGAATCCCGAGCACATGAAAGCCGTCTCTATCCACCGCTGTTTCATCATACAATTGCTGTATGGTCAAACAATTACACAGTTGAATGATTTCTTTGACCCGGAAAACGAGCAGATGTGTTTCTTCCCCAAACTGTACTTTTATATGGCTGCCCGGTGGGAAAAGCAGGATGGTTCCGCAGCCGATTTCCCGATCCACGACTTTATCGTAGCTCAAATGCATGGAACCGCGAAGCAGGAAGGTGATGGCCGTATCGTTCAGGTCCCGTTCAACGAGTTGTCCGGGATGGGCGTCCAGTATTTCAAGCAGGGGTTTTTCATGGTCCTGGTATTTGTAACAACAAAAATGATCTACGGAATAAATATTCGACATGCTTTCATTCATTATATATTCTATTTCCACGGTAAAAGCCGGTGCTCGCCGAATCTGTCGATGTACAGCAAACGGGAAGCGGGGGTCCGCCCGGCTCGAATACGGCGTCATTGTTACCTCAGCGGCAATTCGTACCCTTTCTTTTTTCACTGTGCAGGTACCCGGTTCGAACGCTCGACGAAATTAGACCAAAACCGGCACACTGTTTTTTCCCGTCCGGCTACTTTTTTTTATAAAAAGGATACCGCAGGCGCGGTTGTTGAAGGTCTGCCGTACGGTTTTGAAGTGGTAAAATAAATACCTACTTTTATGGAAGTTATTAAAGTGCGCAAGTATGATAAGAATGTTTACGCCGGCGGACGAAGACGCGGTCATCCGGATTTGGCTCGAGGCCTCCAAACAGGCCCATGATTTTGTGGAACCGGGCTTCTGGGAAAAGCAGGAGCTAACCATGCGCCGGGAGTATCTGCCGCAATCGGAAGTGTGGGTATACGACGATAATATGAGCGGGGAAGTGGTCGGTTTTACCGCCTTGCACGGAAATTTCGTAGCCGCGCTTTTTGTCGATCCTTCCCGGCAGGGTGAAGGCATCGGATTTCAATTGATAGAAAAAATCAAAAAAACCACCCGCAGATCGAATTGAACGTCTTCAAAGAGAACTATCCCTCGGTAGCTTTTTACCAAAGGCAGGGATTCGCCGCGGTCGGCGAGGGAGTGGACCCGCTGACCGGCCATCCGGAATGGAAAATGAGATATTCCGGACTCTGAATCGGTACACCGCGCCCACCGCGGCCGCGGCCGGGCTATAGTCACGGCGGATCTCCAGCGTAAAAGGGGAATAGCCGGGTAACACTCCAGGCTATCCCGAAAAAGTATCGGTCAATTTTCGGTACAGCTCGAGAATCTGCGGGATGAGCAAGTGACAATCATCGGCATAGAGCACGTAATCGGCCTTGGCCAAACGCTCTTGTTCCGGCATCTGGGCCTGTATCCGGGCCCGTACGGAAACCTCGTCCGCATGGTCCCGTTGCATGGTGCGCGCGATCCGCAATTCCTCCGGGGTCGTGACCACGATCACCTGCTGTACTTCGGTGTCGAAACCGCTCTCGAACAAAATCGCAGTCTCCATCAATGTAAAGGGCGCCTCTTGCTGCCCGCAAACCCATTCTCGGTAGTCCCGGCGCACCTGCGGATGTATTATTCCATTGAGTTTCTCCAGCAAAGAGCGGTCCGTAAATACTTTCTCGGCGAGGTATTTCCGGTCCAAGGCGCCATCCTCCCGATAGACCCGGTCGCCGAACACCGCCCGGATATTCAGGATGACCTCAGGCGCATAATCCGAGAGCCAACGCCCGCGCTGGTCGGCATAGTAAACCGGAATTCCCAACGATTCGAAAATCCGGGCCACGGTGGTTTTGCCGCTTCCGATCCCTCCGGTCAACCCCAGGCGAATCATCGCTCTTCGAAAATTAATTCGACATACAGGGGAGAAATTTCTTTGACCACGATCCCCTCCGGAACCGGTACATACACCTTGTACTGTTTTCCCATGTTGGTCAACCGATCATCGTAATCGATGTAAGCCCGGATTTCGCCGGATTGGGCGCTGGCGTATTTACTGCTGGCCACATTGAGCCGCACGTTTACCTGTCCGGGCAGGATGACCGGCCGCCGGTTTTCCGGAGCATTCAACAAACCGAGCGGCAGTTCCAACTCGATCTCCGTATATTCTTCCACGGTCAGGTAAAAGCCTACCTCGTCCACCGGAAAAACAACTCCCGGAATCTCCTGTAAATCGATAGTGCCGCTCAACGGCCCGTTGACATGATTGAAATGACGATAAACGGTGTATACTGCCTCCAGGGTATCGACCACAAAAGCCAGAGATTTGACCTCGATCGAATCGGGAGAAAGGACCACCGGTCCGAGCGGCATGTATTGGTTGCGAAAATCCATATCGATCCGGCTAAAAACCGGGACCGTTTTGGTTCGAAAGGGCGCGGTGGAAATTTCGATGCGCGGAGTGAGAATCGCCAACAAGCGGATATCCTTCCATTGGTCGGCTATGGCATTATACAGGGATGTATGGGTGATTTCACTTCGGTTGGTTCCTTCCACTTGCCGCAAATCGAGTCTGCGCAAATCGATCTCCGTCAGTTGGTTGCGCGGCGTCCAGCGGTATTTGAGCAATTCGTATCCGGTTCCTTCCACCCGGCATTCGATATCGGTTTCGTTGTCCAATACTCCTACGGCGCTCTCCGCGTCATTGACTATGGTCACCGGAACGGTCACCGTCGTGGTGTAAGTATGCCCCAATTTATTGAGGTACCACAAGGCCAGCGAGATCACAATGGCCGCAATCATTACGGGAGTATAGATGCCCGAAAGGATTTTTTTCAGAAAAGGTATTATTTGTCTGTTCATGCGTTAAACATTCATTACCTCCGGCCGCCGTAAACCGGATGTGTCCGATGAGCTTATTGCCACCGCTGCGGATGGCACTCCGATTCGATGCGCCGTTGGAGAGCCTTTGGTAAGGTATGAAAAAAATCGATCCCCAACAATCGTTCCGCTTCCGCCACCGATAAGGCATATTCCCAGAAGGAGGGCTTTAATTCCGATCGGTTGGGTACGAGGAAGGCCATGGCCATCCATTCTCCCTTCTTGCGGGCCAACAGCACTTTGAAAAAATGTTCGGGAACACCGACCCCGCTGGCCCCGATCCGTTCCAATCCCGGTTTGAGTTCACCTCCGGTGACCACCCAAAGGGTGTCCAAACGGAGGGCCATTTGCCGGATTTCGTCCTTCAGTTGATTCCACACCACCCGGTTCAGGCGGGGATTTTTCGGATCGATGTTCGACAGGCGAAACGTGGCATCGTTTTCCGTTCGAGAACCGGTACGGTCGGCCGAAGGGACCAGGTGCCCTCGGTCGTATCCGCTGCGGGTATAATCACTGCTTTTGGCGTAAGGCCACCCTTTGGACCGGACCGTTTGGCAGATCACGAAACCGTTCTTACGTTCGGCCCGGGATGTTTCCATATCGGCCCGGGTCAACACATGGGCTGTCCAGGCAGCTTGCCGGTAAAGAGTATCGTACCACAGGGTATACCGGCCTTCCGGACAAACGACCAAGAATTCCGGCTGGTCCACAGCCGGAATTTCTAATCCGTAAGCCGAGCTCTCTGTCGAATGCCGTTTCAGATCGGACTCACTTTCTACCGAGTTTACAACCGGTGCCGCAGCCCTGTTGCCGGAAGCGGACGGTAGCGCCGGGGAGGCCATCGATTCCGGATTGACCGGCCGTTCCCGGGACGATTCGGAATCCGGTTGACCGGTAGACCTTTCCCGGATCGGACCTACGGTCTCCGGTCCCTCTTTCCATCCCCACTGGTTTACGAGGCATTGGCTCCAACAGAATGCCGCCACCACAGTAAACGTCGCCAGACGAAACATCCACCGGGCGGTTTTGCCGCGGGATGGTTTTTTCTTTTTTCTAGCAGACGGCCGACGCCGGTAGCGGGCATTTTTTTTCATGGTGAAGGTATCTCCTGCAAAAATAATAAATTCACCGCCCGCGGCCGCTTCGCCTGTCGAAAAAAGGTTATCTTTGATACTTTAACCGATAGCTATGCTCACCATTCAGCACAATCAGGAACTGAAGGAATTGAACACATTCGGGATCTCGGCCAAAGCGGCCGGATTTGCCGAATTCCGTAACAAATATGACTTAGATTTTCTATTTTCCGATCCGCAGTGGAGCGGTCGGCCCTGGTACGTCATCGGGGGCGGCAGCAATATACTCCTTTCGGGGAATTATCCGGGTCTATTGCTCCATCC
>JAJQAW010000404.1 GCA_021203585.1 Rikenellaceae bacterium | reverse complement strand
GTCTTTATTGTCCCGGTTAATGAGTTTGGTGTTCAGCAAGCGGCAGGAACAGATCGAATATTTCCGTAAACATCCGCGCCAGCCCCAGAAAAAACAGTTCAGTCGGTTGATCGATCGGGGCCGGTTGACCGCTTTCGGTAGGGATCACGGTTTCGATCAGATTCGGAATTATTCCTGTTTTCAGCGGCAGGTACCCGTACAGGATTACGATTCGTTAAAACCCTACATCAATCGGGCGCGGGAAGGCGAGGACTCGGTCTTATGGCCGGGCAAAGTGAAATGGTTTGCCAAATCTTCGGGAACCACCAACGATATCAGTAAATTTATTCCGGTGACTCCGGACGGATTGACGGACACTCACATGCGTGGGCCGAAGGATGTGATGACTCTGGTATTGCACTTGTTTCCGGATACCAAGGCTTACGATGGTAAACTGCTCACGCTCGGGGGCAGTCACAAACTCGACCCGCTGGGAACCCAGGCTCAAAGCGGCGATTTATCGTCGATCCTGATCGAGAATACCCCGCTTTGGGCGAGAACCAAACGGGTGCCTCGGCCGGAAACGGCATTGATCGAGGATTTTGAGGAAAAGGTCCGGAAAATCTGCGAAGAAACGATCGACAAGCGGGTGACGGCCTTTGCCGGAGTGCCTTCCTGGAACCTGGTGATGATGAATAAGATTCTGGAGATTACGGGAAAAAACAAATTATTGGAACTTTGGACGGACCTTTCTTATTTTATCCCCGGCGGGATGAATTTCGAACCTTACCGGGAACAGTATGAAAAACTGATTCCCTCAACGGATATGCGGTATATGGAAACCTACAACGCTTCGGAAGGATTTTTTGCCATTCAGGACGATCCACGGAGCAAAGACCTGCTTTTGATGTTGGATTACGGTATGTTTTATGAGTTTTTACCTACCGACCAATTGGATAATCCGGCCAAAGCGGTTCCGCTCTCGCAGGTTAAGAAGGGGGTCAATTATGCGCTGATTATATCCAACAGCAACGGATTGTGGCGTTATATGATCGGGGATACTGTGGAGTTTACCTCCATCAAACCCCACAAAATTCGGATAACGGGGCGCACGAAGCTCTACCTGAACGCATTCGGAGAGGAGATTATCATCGATAATGCGGACCGTGCGATCCGGGCGGCCTCGCAAGCCACCGGTGCCACGGTGCAGGATTACACGGCGGCTCCGGTCTTTATGCAGGGACGAAGCAAAGGAGCGCATGAATGGCTGATCGAATTCTCTCGGGAACCGGATTCTCTTTCCGGGTTCGCGCAGGCGCTGGATCAAATGCTGCAGCAGCTCAATTCGGATTACCAGGCTAAGCGTTATAAGGATACTACTTTGTATGCCCCGGTTGTCCGGGCTCTGTCTCCGGGTACTTTTTATGTTTGGATGGAAAGCCGGGGAAAAGTGGGCGGTCAGCATAAAGTTCCTCGTTTGTCTAACGAGCGGAAATATGTAGAAGAATTGCTTCGGACGGCAGGCTTGGAAAACAATAGCGCCGAAGAGTTTCAGGCCTGATTTTTCCCCGCCTCGGTTACGAAATTCAAGTGGTAAGCCTCGTTTGTTGAAAAGGAAAGCATCGCCCCCGGCTGTCGACTGTTATCCGGGCTGGATTTACTTGGCGCTGAAATCCGGAACTCCCGGATAAATTACTTATCTTTCACCATTCTTATACCGAAAGTTATGGAACTAAAAAATTGCGCGCCCGTTCTTTTTGTGCGGGATGCCCGGCGGGCCAGGGACTTTTACATGGATGTTTTAGGTTGTACCGTGACTCACGATTTCGGGGGATTGAATTTCTTTTTTCAGGAAGGATTCGCTTTGTGGCAGATTCTGGACGAGAACATTATTCCGCAAACCCTGGGCCGGGAGCACATTTACAATGCCGAAGGGGTAAGCCGGTTCGAGCTTTGCTTCGAAACGGAAGACTTGGATGCGGACTACGCCGCTTTGCAGGCGGTCGGCGTTCGATTCCTGCACCGGATCAATACCGAGCTGTGGGGACAGCGGACCGTACGGTTTTATGATCCGGACGGGCACCTGGTGGAAATCGGGGAGGCGCTGCCGGTGTTTGTCCGGCGGATTTACCTCCAGGAGGGGGAAGATCCGGAAGCCGCGGCCCGACGGTTGTTTATGAGCCCCGAAGCGGTGAAACACTATTTGCAGTCATAGCGTATGGCTCCGGAGACACCGAAGATGAAAAGCGCGATCTTTGTCGGTACGGCTCATCCCTACCGGGGAGGATTGAGTTTTTTTAATGAAATGCTGGCCCGGTTCTTCCATTGGCGGGGAATCCGGTCGAAAATATTTACCTTCTCGTTGCAGTATCCTTCGTTTCTTTTCCCGGGAAAGACCCAGTATTCGGACTCGCCGATGCCGACCGATCTGTCCATCGAGCGGTGTGTCAATACGGTCAATCCGTTGAATTGGCTGCGGGTAGGGCGTCGGATACGGAAGGAGTGTCCGGACGCGCTGATTATCCGTTATTGGTTGCCGTTAATGGCCCCCTGCTTCGGCACCCTATGCCGGATCGCACGGGGCAACGGGCATACCCGTGTATTGGCGTTGCTGGATAATGTCATTCCGCACGAACACCGGCTCTTCGACCGCTTATTCACCCGGTATTTTGTGGGCGGGGTCGACGGGTTTATCTACATGTCCGATCAGGTGAAATCCGATTTGGAGCAGTTTACCACCACCAAACCCGCGCTTTTTGCTCCCCATCCGTTGTTCGACGTTTATGGGGAAAGACTGGACCGGGAGGCCGCCTGCCGGAAACTGGAGTTGCATCCGAAGCTGCGCTATTCACTCTTTTTCGGTTACGTACGCGATTACAAAGGATTGGATTTGCTGCTCGAGGCGTGGGCATGGCTCAAAAACCGGGGAGAGTTAGGCGACCGGCGGCTTCTGGTGGCCGGAGAATACTATAGGAATAAAGAAAAATACCTGGCACTCATCCGACAGAACGGATTGGAAGAGGCGGTCTGTATCATCGATCGATTTATTCCGGACCAGGAGGTCCGTTATTATTTTTCAGCCTCCGATCTGGTCATCCAGCCCTACAAAACCGCGACCCAGAGCGGAGTGACTCAAGTCGCTTACCATTTCGAGGTTCCGATGATTGTCACTCGTGTCGGGGGTTTGTCCGAAATCGTGCCGCATGGTAAGGTAGGTTATGTAGTGGAAACCGATCCGCAGGCCATCGCCCGGGCGGTCGAACAGTTTTATTCGGACAATAAGGCGGAAGAGTTTCGCCGGAATATTGCGGTGGAAAAAAAACGGTTTTCGTGGTCGTCTATGGTGGATCGATTCGAAGAGCTGTATCAGTTAGTGGAAAAAAAAGAGTAAAAAGCGACCGGCCTTCGGCGGCGGTGAAGATGCGGTTTACCGAAAGGGGCCATACACCCGCGGACCGGGCCCGTTCCTGTTTTTCAAGCAGAGAAAATATGTACATAGCGATTGCAGGCAATATCGGCAGCGGCAAAACTTCGCTGACGGAAATACTGACCCGGGAGTTCGGTTTTGTGGCCAACTACGAGGACGACAACAACCCTTATATCGGGGATTTTTACGAGGATATGAACCGCTGGTCGTTCAATCTTCAAATTTATTTTTTGGGTAAGCGGCTCAACCAAGTGTTGGCTATGATTCGCGGTAATCAGGACATCGTTCAGGATCGCACGGTTTACGAGGATGCTTATATTTTCGCGACCAACTTGCATGAATCCGGGTTGATGTCCACCCAGGATTTTCAGACCTATATGCAGATTTTCGAACTTTCCAACGGGTTGGCTCAAAAACCGGATTTGTTGATCTATCTGCGGGCCAGCGTACCCACGCTAATCAGCCAGATTCAGCGGCGGGGAAGGGCTTACGAGATGTCCATTTCCAAAGATTACCTGCAACGTTTAAACGAACGGTACAATCACTGGATCGAAAAACTTTATCCGGGAGAAGTGATGGTGGTGGATGTGGATCAGGAAGATTTTGTGCTCAGCGCCGACTCCCGCGAGCGGATAGTGGCCCAAGTGGCCGGCCGTATCCAAGAGTTTCGGTTAAAAAACGATAATCAATGAGTACTTTATCTCCGGAATTTCTTCAAATTCTCGCCGGTACGCTATCAGAGGAAGGAGTGGGCCAATGGCTGGCCAGCCTGGATGCCCCCGCTCCGGTATCGATTCGGTTCAATCCCTATAAGGTGACCCAAAAACCGGAAGGTGAAAACGTTCCGTGGAGCCGCTATGGATTTTACCTTCCCGACCGGCCGGTCTTTACGGCCGATCCGAGGCTGCACGGAGGAGCTTATTACGTTCAGGAGGCCAGTTCGATGTTTCTGGAGCAACTGTTTACGCAGCTATTCCCGGAACCGGGGCGGATGAAAATCCTGGATCTGTGTGCCGCTCCGGGCGGCAAGACGACTCATTTGTCCGTCTTAGCGGGATTGGAGAGTCTGGTGGTGGCCAACGAGGTCATCCGTACCCGGGCCAACATCCTGTCCGAAAACGTGCAGAAATGGGGCCTGGGCAATGTCGCAGTCACCAGCAACGACCCCGAACGCTTCGGTAAGCATTTGCGCGGATTTTTTGACTTGGTGGTCGTAGACGCACCTTGTTCGGGCGAAGGCATGTTCCGCAAATCGCCGGATTGCCGAAACGAGTGGACGCCGAATCATGTTCATTTGTGCGCTTCCCGGCAGCAGCGGATTCTAGCCGATGCGTGGGATGCACTGAAAGAGGATGGCATCCTAGTTTACAGCACCTGCACCTATAATCCGCAGGAGAATGAGGAGAACGTCCGCTGGATGACCGAAACTTTTGACTGCGAAGGGGTATCGATCGAAACCGATCCGGGGTGGGGATTGGTTCGCGGAGCGGTCCAGGACATCCAAACGTTCCGTTTTTTCCCGCATCTGGTCCGGGGAGAGGGGTTCTTCGCCGCGGTGTTGCGAAAAGTCGGGAAGGTAAAAAAAGAAACGCGTCTGAAAGTCCGCAAAGCCGTATTGACCGATCTGAGTAAATCCCAATTCGAAATCCTTGCGCCGTGGATCAACCAATCCGGATTGATGCATTTTGCCGCCTTGAACGGCCAGCGCATTTTCGGCTATTACGCTCGGCATCGGGAACTGGTCAATGCCCTGGCGGAGGTATTGACGGTCCTTTATTCCGGGGTAGAAGTGGGACAGATTATGGGAAAAAAACTGAAGCCGGAGCACGCATTGGCCGTATTCCACGATGTCTCCCACCGGGTTGTACCCCTGGCCTCGCTGGATCGGGAAGAGGCGTTGCGGTTCCTGCGCAAGGAGGAGGTCGATCCCCAACGGTTGACCGAAGGGATTAATCTAGTCACCTTCCAGGGACTTCCTTTGGGCTGGATCAAACGGATCGGTCATCGGGCCAATAACCTCTATCCCAAAGATTGGCGAATTTTGCACGTATAGCCGTATTTCACGGTGTTCATACCCTTACGGGGCGGATGCAGGGTCATCCGCCCGTTTTTTTGAGGGGCGCCGGCGCGGACCCTTTCTTTGCGCGGCGTTTCGGCACAGATGTTGTTCCGGAAAGGGATCAAGACTCATTAAATCACTATTCCTTGTTATGGAATGGATCAATAAAATTTTACACGACACACCCGAACTGGCTATCTTTCTGACCCTTGCCCTGGGATTCGCGCTGGGACGAATTAAAATCGGGAAGTTTTCCCTCGGTTCGGTGACCGGAGTGCTGTTGATGGGCGTGTTGATCGGACAACTCAATATTCCGATCCCGGCCACCGTCAAATCCACTTTCTTTTTGCTTTTTCTGTTTGCCGTCGGATACAGTGTGGGGCCCCAGTTTGTCAAAGGATTAAAAAAGGACGGTTTGCTGCAGATCGGATTTACGGTGATCGTTTGCTTGTGCTGTTTATTGGTTTCCTACATTGCGGCCAAGCTCGCGGGCTTCGACATCGGGAACACGGTCGGATTGCTGGCCGGCGCCAATACCATATCTGCGGTCATCGGGGTGGCTACCGATACGATCAATCAACTTTCGATCGAGGCTTCGGAGAAAACGAAGATGATCAATGAAATTCCCGTCGCCTATGCCGTGACCTATATTTTCGGAACGGCAGGAACCGCGTGGTTTTTAGCTTCGATCGGCCCGAAAATTCTCAGCAAGGATATCATCAAAGAGACCCGGGATTACGAAGCGACCCTGGGCGGCGCCATTCAGGACGACGATCCGGCTATGGAGGAGGCTTATGACGGAACCACCTTCCGGACCCTAAAAGCCACCAGCGTCTATTTCGACCGACCACGTACGGTAGAAGAGATCGAAACCTTGCTCGTGCAACGGGATTGGCCGGTGTATATCGAACGGCTGCGGGACCGGCAGGGGAAGATAATTTCCGATCCGACACCGGATCAACCGGTCCGTAAAAACGACATTATGGTGCTCAACGGACCGGTGGATTCCTTGCTGAAGGATGAAAATTGCATCGGTACGGAGGTTGCGGACACGGAGTTGTTGGATTTCCGGGTGGAGGCCCTTCGGGTGATCGTGGCCAATAAAGCGTTGGAAGGCCGTACGCGCGGAGTGCTTAAAACCAGCAAAGAACGTCACGGGGTGATTGTTCGGAAGGTGAATCGGGGCAATGCGGAGACTCCTCTGTTGATGGATGTGCAGTTGCAGCGCGGGGAAGTGATCGAAATAGAGGGGCGAAAGGTAGACGTGGATCGTTTTGCCAAATATGCCGGATATGCCGAACGCCCGACCAAAGCCACCGATCTGCTTTACGTGGGTGCCGGAATATTTTTGGGCGGATTGCTCGGTTCGCTGACCGTAAAGGCCGGCCACATTCCGCTGAGTCTCAGTGCGAGCGGCGGGGTTCTGATTATGGGGATCATCTTCGGCTGGCTGCGTTCGCTGCGGCCCACTTTCGGCGCCATTCCGGAACAGTCGGTGTGGCTAATGAATAACCTAGGGCTGAATATTTTTATTGCCGTGGTCGGAATCAACGCCGGCCCGGATTTCATCGCCGGACTGAAAGCCAACGGAATCAGTCTCTTTATTGCCGGTATTTTTGTCAGTCTGATCCCGATGCTCGTGGGGTTGCTGATCGGTAAATACTTGTTTAAATTTCCCGCCGCCATTACCTTGGGGGCCTGCGCGGGTTCCCGGACCACTACTGCGGCGCTCGGAGCCATTCAGGACAATCTGCAAAGCAAAGTTCCCGCACTCTCTTACACGGTCACCTACGCCGTGGGCAACACCCTGCTCATCATTTGGGGAGTGGTGATCGTGCTGCTCCTACAATGATCGGGGCGAATCGCCCCCTCGCAAAGGGCCTCCGTAAATCCGTTGCGGCACGCGGAGCAGAAGGTCCGTTTCCAAGAAAAACGGCGGGGAATATCACTTACCGCGCCGGGAAACAGGTCCGGAATAAAACAAAAAAATAAAAAACAGCATGCAAAATACCATGGATAAATTAAAAACATCCCGCAAACGGGAATAGCAATTGGAGCACCTCAGTCCGTTCGAATTGAAAGATAATTTGATCAAACTGGCCGAAGAAGAGGACAGGCGCTTGAGTTGGACCATGTTGAACGTCGGTCGGGGGAACCCGAATTGGGTTGCGGTGCCGCCGCGGGAAGCCTTTTTTACCCTCGGGCAATTCGGGCTGCAGGAATGCCGCCGAGTCATGGACCGTCCGGTAGGATTGGCCGGTATTCCCGGCAGCAAGGGAATCGGGAAGCGTTTCGAAGCTTTTTTAAAAGAAAATCCCGACCTGCCGGGCATCGATTTACTGGGAGGTATTTACCGCTACGGACTCCAGACTCACGGTTTCGATCCGGACGAATGGGCATTGGAACTGGCCGAAGGCATCCTGGGTGATCAATATCCGACTCCGGACCGAATGCTCGCGTGCACCGAGCGGATCGTACACGATTACTTGATTCAGGAAATGTGTCAGGGTAAAACCACTCACAGCGGACGATACGATCTATTTGCCACCGAAGGGGGAACGGCGGCCATGTGCTACGTTTTCGACTCGTTGCTGCAAAACGGATTGTTGAAAAAAGGAGACCGCATCGCTCTGGGCATACCGACCTTTACCCCCTATTTGGAAATTCCAGAACTGGACCGCTACGGGTTCGAAGTCACCTATATTACCGGTTCGGAGAAAGACGCACAGGGGCAGGCTACTTTCCAATATCCGGAATCCGAGTTGGATAAACTGGGGGATAAATCGATCAAGGCCTTTTTTGTGATCAATCCGAGCAATCCGACTTCGGTGGAAATCTGTCCGCAATGCCGTAAATATCTGGTAAAAGTGGTAAAAAACCTCAATCCGAACCTGATGATCCTGACCGATGACGTCTACGGTACCTTCGTCGAGGGATTTGTCTCGCTGTTGCGCGATTTGCCGCGCAATACGATTTGCGTCTATTCCTTTTCCAAATACTTCGGCGCTACGGGATGGCGGTGTGGAGTGATCGCCTTGCACCAGGACAACATTTATGACGACATGCTTTCGGCCGTACCGCAGGCTGAAAAGGAGCGGTTGGCCAAGCTCTATGAAAGCCTGACCCTCCGTCCCGACCGGTTGAAATTTATCGACCGCCTGGTGGCGGACAGCCGTCAGGTAGCTTTGAACCATACGGCCGGTTTGTCGACTTCTCAGCAAATTCAAATGCTGTTGTTTGCCGGCTTCGCGCTGCTGGATCGGGAAAATAAGTATAAAAAAGCCTGTATCGATTTGATTCATCACCGCTATGAATTACTTTGGCAGGGACTAAAACTGCCCGTCACTCCCGATCCCGACCGGGCGGGCTATTATTTGGAAATCGATATCCAGGAGTGGGCCTTAAAGAACCACGGTCAGGAATTCATGGACTGGATGAAAAAGAATTTCGAACCGGTGGACGTAGTCTTTCGGCTGGCCGAAAAGTGTCACGTGGTGTTGCTCAACGGGGGCGATTTTGCCGGACCGGAGTGGTCGGTGCGGGTTTCGCTGGCCAATCTGGAGGATGAGGCCTATACGATCATCGGTAAAACGTTGTCGGCCACCCTGAACGAATATGTGGAAGCCTGGCAAGCTTCCGAGAAGCAATAAAAAACTAAACGCTTGGCATGATGAAAAGATGGATTACCACAGGCTTTCTGGCCTTGCTGCTGCTCTTTGCGGCGCGCGCCCAACAAAAACCGGTTATTTACATCCTGGCTACCGGTGGAACCATAGCCGGAGCCGGCGCTTCTGAGGTCGGGTCGGCCTACACGGCCGGTGCGGTCAGTGTCGATCAGATGTTGTCGGCCGTACCGCAGATTCTCGACCTGGCCGATGTAAAAGGGGAACAAGTAGCCTCGATCGGCAGTCAGGATATGAACGATCAGGTTTGGCTCACGCTCGCTCACCGAGTCAACGAGCTGCTGGCTCAACCGCAGGTGACAGGGGTGGTTATTACCCATGGGACGGATACCATGGAGGAGACCGCTTATTTTCTGAATCTCACCGTCAAGAGCGAGAAGCCGGTGGTCTTGGTCGGCTCGATGCGGCCTTCGACGGCCATCGGCGCCGACGGTCCGCGCAACATTTACAATGCCGTGGCCACCGCTATCGATCCCTCCTCGCGCAACCGAGGCGTAATGGTGGTCATGGACGACCGGATCCTCGGCGCGGACGATGTGGCCAAAACCCATACCCTTAGTGTGGGCACTTACTAGGATCCCAATTACGGTCCGCTGAGAATCGTTTACGACGGAAAACCGATCTACACCCGCCAAACGTTGAAGCGCCACACCGTGCATTCGGAATTCGATGTGACCGGCAGGAGCGAATTGCCCCGGGTGGAAATCGTCTTGAGTTATTCCAACGCCACGGATTTATTCGTACAAACTGCCGTTCAGGCCGGAGCCCGGGGAATCGTAGTAGCCGGGGTCGGCAACGGAAACATGACCACCGTGATGCAAAACGCCTTGGAAAAAGCCCGTAAGGAACAGGACATTACCATGGTACGGTCTTCCCGCATTCTGCTCGGACTGACGGCCCAATGGGATGAAGTGGACGACGAGGCGCTTCATTTTGCCGCTTCGTGGTTTATTAATCCTTACCGCTCCCGGGTTTTGTTAATGTTGGCGCTTACCCGGACCTCCGATTACCGGGAAATTCAGCGGATGTTCACCGAATATTGATTTTACCGAAATAAAAATGTAAAAGAAATCGGGAAATTAGTCTCTGTCGTCCGGCTCCGGGGCCTCTCTTTTCAGACTACCGCCCGGACTGTTTCCGATATTCCAGAAAACCCATGACCAAAAAAATTTCCCTGACGCTTTGCGCTCTATGGATGGCTTGCGGATTGTTTTGTCAACACCGCGAAAGCCAGGACTTACTGAAAAAACTGATCTGGAACGAGAAGAAGTTAAACATCATGCTCGATACCCGGTTCGATCTGGATACCCGGATTACCGGGGGAGATGTGGATTTTTTTTCCTTCAATGGGCAAACCCTGAAAATTTGGTTCGTGGGGGAAATCTATCCCGGCATCCGTTACCGGGTGCGTCACCGGTTGAACCGTTCTCAAACCCCTTCGGAGCGGGATAATCTGGGCGGAGCTACGGACCATGCGTGGATTGCTTTCGACCTGGGGTCCCGCTGGACGCTGACCGCCGGCAAACAATCCGTGCAGTTGGGAACTTATGAATTCGATTATAACCCCGCAGACGTTTATCTCAGCACAATGGTCAACGACGATTTCGACGGTTACCAGATCGGGTTGGATGCCGCTTATCGAGTCGAGGGTCAGACGATCCATCTGCAACTGGTCAATGCCGGTTCGCCGCAATTTGCCGACGAGCGCCGCCGGGATAAAGCGATGGCCGGAACGGTACTGTGGGAGGGCAGTCTGATCGGCGGCGCACTGAAAACCCGATGGGCTTACAGTGCGTTCCAGCATTCGGCCCATCGATTTTACCAGTGGCTGACGCTCGGAACCCAGGTGAACGTCAGTTCGTTCACCGCCGAATTGGATTATTACTTGGGCAACCGGATGATCGATTATTCTTCCCTGGTCGGGTTGCCGGATGAAAACAGGTATGTACAGGATCAATCGGCCGCCCTGAATCTCAAGTACGCAGCCGACCGGTGGCATCCCTCGCTGAAAGCCACTTGGAATCAACGCTACGACCAGTGGTGCGACCGGACGGCGTACGAAAGTTGGGGGGTGCAGGGGGCTGTGGAATTTTATCCTTTCCGGCAAGAAGTACTCAAAGACCTCCGGTTTCACTTGGTATATAGCTACAGCCAAACCGACTTTAAAAACCGCTTTTCCAGTCTGGATTCCGTGGATACCCATACCATTCTAGTGGGTCTGCGCTGGCTGTTCAAGGTCAAGTGAACCCTGCGGACCGAACTCTATCCGGAAGGCAACGGACCGAGTGTCCCTGCCTTTTCCGACCCCATTTGTCGGCATAGGGGACAGCTGCTGCTCCGAAGACCCGTTTTTAGTTTCCCGGCTTGCGGGGCTCTTCCGGAGTGACGATCAGTCCCTGATTCTGGCAACAGCGGTATTCGAATTGCAGGGTGGTGTGGTCCACGTGGAAATCCCGGCGCAGGATCGTTTCGAGTTTTTGCCGGATGGCCTGCATCCGGATCATGTCCATGTTCCGGCTTACATTGACGTGGCATTCGAAATAGAGCCTGCGGTCCGTGAGCCGCCAAATGTGGATATGATGAATGTCGGATACTTCCGGCACCGCCTCCAGTTTTTGCTGAATTTCCCGGGGGTCCAGGTCCGAAGGCGCGGCCTGCATGAGTATATCCACCGATTCTTTCAGCACTCCCCAGGTGTGGTAAATCAAATACAGACATACCAAAACGGTAACCACCGGATCGACCCATTCGATTCCCCAAAGCAGGATGGTTATTCCGCCCGCGATTACGGCGACCGAAGAGAGGGTATCACCCAGTAAATGGAGGTAGGCGGCCTTGACGTTGATGTTCTTATTTTTATTGCGCTGCAGCATGAGCACGCAAACCCAGTCGGCAATCAGTCCGATCAAGGTCACGATTAACATAAGGCCTCCCCGAATCGGTTCCGGATTCAAAAACCGTTCATAGGCCTCGACAACTAAGAAAACACAAATACCGACCAACAGCAGGGCATTGAACAAAGCCGCCAAAATTTCAACCCGCTTGTAACCGAATGTTTTCCGAAAATCGGCCTGTTTGTTTCCCAGCCGGTTAGCCAGGAAAGCGACCACGAGCGAAAAACTATCCTCCAACTTGTGAACCGCGTCGAAAAGCAGCGCCAGGCTGTTGGACAACCATCCGCCCAGAATTTCCAGTACCAAGATACCGACATTGATCACGGTGACCCATAGCAACTTTTTACCCTGTTTTTCCGCACTATGCGCATGCGTGTGCGAATGACGGTGCGGCCGGCGACCTTGCCGGCCGGAAGGAGAACCATTCATAAGCTTCGATTTACCGGCGGAAAATTATAAAAAAATTCCGGAAACCGTAGCTCTCTACAGCCGGTAAAGCCCCGGCTTTCCTTTCCCCGGGGGGCGGCAGGGAAAAAGAGGCCCCCTGCCGAATAATCACTTTCAGGTAGTTCTACCGTAGAGTTACCTAACATGGGGGAGGAGGAATGAAGGCATTCTCTCTGCTATTTTTTCTATCTTTGCCCCTCTGGCGGCATAATCCGCCGGCGAACCGTTAGAGATGGAAAACCAAACTGTTGCCAAACGACTTTCCGAGTTGCGTTCCTCCGAACGGGGAGTGATCGTCAAAGTGTACGGCCGCGGTGCCTTCCGCAAGCGCATTACCGAAATGGGCTTTATCCGGGGAAAATGCGTTACGGTCATTAAAAACGCACCTTTGCAGGATCCTGTGGAATACGAGATCATGGGCTACCACATCGCTTTGCGCAGGAGCGAAGCACAATTGATCGAGGTTTCCGTATCCGGTACCACCGTTGCGAGCGCCAACCGCACGGGCGGCAGCGGAACTTTTCAGCACGAATCGGCCAACCGTTTTCTGCACGAACAGAGAAGGGTGATTCACGTAGCCCTGGTCGGCAATCCGAACAGTGGAAAAACCTCGCTGTTCAACGTGGCTTCCGGCTCGCGGGAGCGGGTGGGTAATTATAGCGGTATTACCGTCGATACCAAATCGGCCGTTATGCACCGCAAAGGGTACCAAATCGATATCTTCGATCTTCCCGGAACTTATTCTATTACCGAATATTCGCCCGAAGAACTCTTTGTTCGGGAGCATATTCAGCAGAAAATGCCCGATGTGGTGATCAATGTCGTGGATGTCTCTAACCTGGAGCGCAACCTCTACCTGACCACTCAGTTGATCGATATGGACCTCAAAGTGGTCATCGCCCTGAACATGTACGATGAACTGGAGCAGATGGGGGCCCGCCTGGATTACCAAAAGCTGGGCAAAATGATCGGTATCCCGATCGTACCGACCGTGGCCTCCAAAAACCAGGGGATCGGCGAGCTATTCGATACGGTTATCGACGTATTTGAAGAAAACGAGCCGACGGTACGGCACATCCACATCAACTACGGGCAGGATGTAGAGCGGGCGATTTCGGACCTTCAGAACCTGATCTGGAAAAATGAAGACCTGGTGGCCCGATACTCCTCGCGTTACCTGGCCATCAAATTGTTGGAAGGCGACCGCGCCAGCGCCGGTATTTGTCTGCCTTGCTCCAACTATACGGACATCGAGGAACTAGCCGCCCATGAACGGACCCGCCTCGAAAAGGCTTACGGCGAAAAAGTGGAGACGGTGATAGCCGATGCCAAATACGGATTCATCTCGGGAGTGCTGCAGGAAACCTATTCCGGCAATCCGGCCCTGAAAAACCGAAAAGCCTCCCGCATCGATCGCGTACTGACTCATAAATGGCTCGGTGTCCCTATCTTTATCGCCCTGATGTGGCTAATGTTTCAGACCACTTTTACCCTGGGAGAATATCCGATGGAATGGTTGGAAGAGTTGTTCGGTTGGTTGGGCGGAGTAGTATCTGCCGCCTTGCCGGAGGGTACGCTCAAAGATTTGCTGGTGTATGTGATCATCAACGGAGTTGGCGGTGTGATCGTGTTTTTGCCCAATATTTTGATCCTGTTTTTTTTCATTTCCCTCATGGAAGATACGGGTTATATGGCGCGGGCGGCTTTTATCATGGACCGGGCGATGCATACTATCGGTCTTCACGGAAAGTCGTTCATCCCGTTGTTGATGGGATTCGGCTGCAACGTACCTGCGATTATGGCTATCCGGACCCTGGAAAGTCGAAAAGACCGGATCTTGACCATGCTGGTCATTCCCTTTATGTCGTGCAGTGCACGGCTTCCGGTATATACTCTGCTGATCGCTGCGTTTTTTCCCAAGAACCAGGGATTGATCCTGCTTTCCATATACGCCATAGGAGTATTAATCGGAATCTTCTCGTCGGTGCTGATGAAAAAGTTTTTCTTCCGGAAAGAGGAAGCGCCCTTTGTCATGGAACTACCGCCATACCGTATCCCTACGGCTAAAAGCGTGGTGCGGCACATATGGGGAAAGGGAGTACAATACCTCAAAAAAATGGGTTCCGTGATCCTGATCGCTTCGGTGATCGTTTGGGCGCTGATGACCTACCCGAAAAATGTGGAATACAGCCGGGACTACGATGCGTTGCGTTCGGAAATCCTGCTGGCTCCCATTCCGGAAGAAGAGATGCAGGCGCAACTGCATGATATCGATATCGAGGAAGCGGCGGAACATCAAGAAAAATCGTATATCGGCCATCTGGGACATTTTATCGAACCGGCCATTCGGCCGTTAGGCTTCGACTGGCGGATCGGCGTAAGCCTAATCAGCGGTTTTGCCGCCAAGGAAATCGTAGTCAGTACGATGGCCGTACTAGCCAATTCCGAAGAGGACGAAGAGGCGACCTTCACCGAAAATTTACAGAACCTCACGTATTCCTCCGGCCCGAGGAAGGGGGAAAAAGTGTTCACTCCGTTGGTGGCCTACACGATGATGATCTTTATTCTGCTCTATTTTCCGTGCATTGCCGCCATTGTAGCGATCCGCAAAGAAGCCGATTGGCGGTGGGCGCTCCTGTCGGTCGTATACACGACTGCTTTGGCCTGGATTTTGTCTTTTCTGGTTTACCGGGGAGGCTTATTATTCCTCTGACCGATCGGTATGTGACAGGAAATTATTTCATGGATCGTTATCGCGGTATGTGTGGCATTAGCTGTTCGAGCGATCATACTCCGTTTTCGAGGTAAGAGCACACCCTGTGACTGCGGTTGCGGGAACACCCCCGGTAAAAAAGCTTCCTGTATTCCGTCGACAGACAGCTGTTCCGGTTGCGCTGTGGCCGATCTGTGCCGTAAACCGGAAAAAAAATAGTACGTTCCAGCAAGAAGCGGTGCAGAAAGGTTTGCGCCGTTTTTTTATCCCGCCCTCCTCGAAAATAAAATTCCTTACCGCGAGAATCGGATAGCGGTCTGGCTGCGTGACGGCTCCCCGAACTCTTTAGGTGGGCACCGATGCGCGGTCTAAATCGCTGTGTACCTCCCTTGAATTTTGAAGGTAGATGATATCGAACGCTTCACACTCCGAGAGAAACTTACCGGGGGGATTGTTGCCGTAATGTGGGGCAACTCGGTAGTACCTTGCATCAAACTCGGTCCTCTCGGCTGGGATAGCGAAGGGAGAAAACGGAGATAAAATATCTTGGAACGATACTTCCTTTCGCAGGACTTTTCGTATCTTTGAACATTATGGCAAAAATCAAAAAAGCATACTTCTGCCGTTCGTGTGGGGCGGAGTCGCCCAAGTGGGTCGGCAAATGTCCGGCCTGCGGAGAATGGAACACGATGGTGGAAGAAGTGATCGCCAAAGAGTCGAAAAACACCGCAACTTTTCGCCCGCGCGACCAGCACAACACCCCCCAGCTTGTTCGGCACATCCGACAGCAAACCCTCAGCCGCCTCGACCTGTACAGCTCCGAAATGAACCGGGTATTGGGGGGCGGTCTGGTACCCGGTTCCCTGGTGCTGCTGGGCGGTGAACCCGGCATCGGAAAATCTACGCTAAGCCTGCAAATCGCCCTCCATGCGCCCGGCATCAAAATCCTGTATGTCTCGGGCGAAGAATCCGCCCAACAAATCAAACTGAGGGCCGAACGCCTCGGAATCCGAAACGACGATTGCCTGATCTACTCCGAAACCCATCTGGAAGATGTGCTGGTTCAAATCACCCAGACCTCCCCGCAAATGGTCGTGGTGGATTCGATTCAAACCATGTACAGCGATACGATCGAATCTTCACCGGGAAGTGTCTCGCAGGTACGCGAATGTGCCGCGCTGTTGTTGAAGTACGCTAAGGAAACGATGATCCCGGTTATCCTGATCGGCCACATCACCAAAGACGGCGTGATCGCCGGCCCGAAATTACTGGAACATATCGTGGACGTGGTTCTGCAATTCGAAGGCGACAACAATAACATATATAGGATATTGCGCAGCATCAAAAACCGCTTCGGGGCGACCTCTGAAATCGGCGTATACGAAATGCGTGCCGAAGGCTTGGTGGAAGTGCCGAATCCGTCCGAGATCCTGATGTCCCATTATGACGGAGAATTGAGCGGAGTAGCCATCGGGGCTACCGTGGACGGCGCCCGTCCTTACCTGATCGAAACACAGGCGCTGGTCAGTACCGCCGCTTACGGGACTCCCCAGCGCTCGACGACCGGATTCGACCACAAACGGCTGAATATGTTGCTGGCCGTATTGGAAAAACGGTTGAATTTCAAGATGTATCAAAAAGACGTATTTCTCAATTTTGCCGGCGGTTTCAAGATCAACGATACGGGTATGGACATGGTGATTATCGCTTCGATTTTATCCTCGGCCTTGGATAAACCGATTCCCTCGGACATTTGTTTTGCCGGGGAAATCGGGCTGTCCGGCGAAGTTCGCCCAGCCTCGCGCACCGAACAGCGGATATCGGAGGCATCCCGGCTCGGCTTTAAGCGAATTGTGGTCTCCGGCTATGCTCAAAAAGGATTGGAAAAAGCACCCAAGGGAATAAAAACCATTTTCGTACACCGGGTCGATGAATTGGCCCGGGTACTGTTCCAGTAATACGGACGGATGTATTTCTTCATGCTCTTCTACAGTCTGTTTGTTCTCGGCATCGGTTTTTTTAATCTAAAATATCCCGATACGATTTCCGGTTATTCGACCATGCCCGGTGGCGGAAAAAATGGATCGATCAAAAGGCGTTATATGAAGAATCATGGTGCGCACCGGGATTCTCGTTGTTCCGATTTTCTGTATTCTCTGGTTTTTGGGCCTGGAGCGGGCAGCTGTAATACCTATGTCTGTGGTTCCCTTATTTCAGGGATTTTGCCCTGTTTGGCCTCCGGAAATTTGATCGTTATAAAAAGAAATGAAATATAAAATCAAACGCGTCCAATACAATTCGAAGAACTGTTTTGTCTGCGGACTGGATAACGAAATCGGGTTGCGCACCCGGTTTTACGAAACGGAAGACAACGAACTGATTTCGCTGTGTACTCCGAAGCTCACACACCAGAGCTACCCGAGTACCCTGCACGGCGGCGTTTCAGCCGCGATCCTGGATGAAACGATCGGCCGGGCGATCACCTGCTATTACGGTGACATGGTGTGGGGTGTTACCCTCGATTTGCAGGTGAAATACCGCAAGCCGGTTCCTTACGGCGTGGAATTGAAAGCCGTAGCCCGGATCACAAAAGACCGCGGTCGGATTTTCGAGGGCGAGGGTAAGCTATTCCTGCCCAATGGCCAGGTCGCCGTAGAAGCCCGCGGCACTTATATGAAACGGCAGATCGAACAACTCGGCGGCCCGAATTTCGTAAGCGACGAGTGGGGCTTTACTCCGGACGAACCGCTGCCGGAAATCCTCGAAATCCCTGAACCGGAAACCAAATGATGACCCGCACACTCCTTCTGCAAACCATCCCGTCCGCATGGCGCCCGCTGACGGAAAAAATAATGACCGGTTGCCGCATTACTCCTGCAGAGGCACAAATCCTGTACGACCAGGCCCCGTTAGCCCTGTTGGGAACACTGGCCGCGGGTATCAAAGCGCAAAAAAGCGGGAATTCGGTCTTTTACAACCGCAATTTTCACATCGAACCGACCAATATCTGCACGTTCCATTGTAAATTCTGTTCCTACCGCCGCCCGGCAGACTCCCCGGAAGCGTGGAATTACACCCTGGAGGAAGTGCTTCAACAAGCCGGGCGGTATGCGGGCAGCGGGGTAACGGAGGTCCACATTGTCGGCGGGGTACATCCCGACCACGACCTGTATGATTATGCGGAAATGATCTGCCGTATCCGGGAGATCCTGCCGGAGGCAACGGTGAAAGCCTTCTCCGCCGTGAAGATCGACCACATGATCCAAAAAGCCGGGCTGTCGATTCAGGAGGGTCTGTTGGTACTGAAAGAGGCGGGAATGCAGACCATGCCGGGAGGAGGAGCCGAGATTTTCGACGAAGAACTCCGCAGGCAGATCTGCGGGGAGAAGAGTTCCTCGCAGCGGTGGCTGGACATTCACCGAACGGCCCACCGTTTAGGCATGCCGACCAATGCAACCATGCTGTATGGCCACCTGGAAGAAGCCCGACACCGCATAGACCATCTGAACCGTTTGCGTCATTTACAAGACGAGACAGGCGGTTTCAATGCCTTCATCCCGTTGAAATACCGTAATCTGAATAACGAGTTGTCCGATATCGGCGAAGTGCCCGTAACGGATGATCTCCGCACGCTGGCCATCTCCCGGATTTTCCTCGATAATTTCCCGCATATCAAAGCCTATTGGCCGATGTACGGAAAGGAGACGACGCAATTGGCCCTGGGGTTCGGTGCGAACGACATCGACGGTACCATCGGCGATACGACTAAAATCTATTCCATGGCCGGTGCGGCCGATACC
>JAJQAW010000238.1 GCA_021203585.1 Rikenellaceae bacterium | reverse complement strand
ATCAGGTAAATCCGACCGTCCTTTTTGCCGAATTCGTATTTCGTATCGACAAGAATCAACCCCTGTTTGGCGGCCATTTCACTTCCGCGCCGAAAGAGAGCCAGTGAATATTCTTCCAGTTTTTGGTAATCCTCTTCCGAAACCAACCCCTGCTCGATGATCTGTCGGCGGGAAATGTTTTCATCGTGAGCGCCGATTTCGGCTTTAGTGGACGGGGTCAAAATGGGTTCCGGAAAACGTTGATGTTCTTTCATGCCTTCCGGAAGCGGTATGCCGCAAATTTGACGGGCACCGGCTTGGTAATCCCTCCAGGAACTTCCGGTCAGGTAAGCCCGCACGATCATTTCAACCGGAAAGGATTCGCAGCGATGGCCGACCGTTGCCATCGGGTCCGGAGAAGCTATTTTCCAGTTGGGACAAATGTCGGAAGTGGCATCCAAAAATTTGGATGCAATTTGATTGAGCACTTGTCCTTTATAAGGAATGCCTTTGGGCAGGACCACATCGAAGGCAGAGATCCGGTCGCTGACTACCATGACCAGGTATTCGTCCTGAATGTTGTATACGTCCCGGACTTTTCCTTCGTAAAGGCTTTTTTGACCGTCGAAATGAAAGTTGGTTTTTACAATTGCTTTTGCCATAATAAGACTGGATTTCAGCGCAAAAATAATTCGATTCCCACAACCGCGCAAACGTTTGGTAAAACATTTCGGGAAGGAGCACTCGATTAGTCCACCGGTATCTCCGATCGGATTCAAGACGCAGTTCCCGAAAGGGGATCTGTAGGCGGAAATCGGGAAGATCCTCCCCTGGAGGTACGGAAGATCTCTCTCTTCCACTACCGGCCTACAAAAAACTACTCGTTTGACCCTTGGGATTGCAGTGCGGAATATTCTTCGAACGCTTTTACGATATATTTTACCAGCGGATGGCGGATAATATCCCGCCGATCGAACTCAATAACTCCGATTCCGGGCACTTTTTCCAGCATATCGACCACCGGACGCAGTCCTGAATCCGATTTTCGCGGAAGATCGATCTGGGTCATATCCCCCGTGACGATAAATCGGGCGTTTTTACCCATACGGGTTAAAAACATTTTGATTTGCGGCAAGGTGGTATTCTGAGCTTCGTCCAGGATCACAAAGGCATGATCCAGGGTTCGTCCCCGCATATAAGCCAATGGCGCGATCTGCACCGTTCCATCCTCCATATATTTGGCCAATTTACCCGCCGGTATCATATCGTTTAAAGCATCGTAAAGCGGCTGTAAATAGGGGTCCAGTTTTTCTTTCAGGTCACCCGGAAGAAATCCCAGTTTTTCGCCTGCCTCGACCGCCGGGCGGGTCAGTATAATCCGCCGAACTTCTTTCTCCCGCAATGCCCGAACCGCCAAGGCAATCGCCGTATAGGTCTTCCCCGACCCTGCCGGACCGATGGCAAACAACAGATCGTTTTTTTCGTATGCTCGTACCAGCTTCTGTTGATTGACGGTCCGGGCCCGAACGATCAATCCGTTATTGCCGAATACGATCACATCCTGATCGACGGGAGATTCGGATTCCGGCATGACATTGTCGTAAACCTGGTCGATGACCTCCGGGGAAAGATGACCGAATTTTTCATAGTAAGCGATCAACCGGTTGAGTTTATTTTCAAACCGTTCCATCTCATCCGGATCGCCTATCAGTTTGACCGTTCCTCCGCGTGCGACCACCCGCAATTTCGGGAATTTATCGGAAATTTGCTTGATATAGGCATTCCCCGTTCCGTACAATTCGCCGGGATCGATGCCTTCGATCGGAATCTGTCTTTCACCCATACAATCGGTTTCGTCTCTTAAAAGAAGTAGCCCAGGGACAAACCCCAGTATCCTTCATTGGCTTTCAATTTTTGGATATTATCGCTTATGGTATTAAACTTCCATTTATTGTTAAAATTTCCGTGGTAACGTACGTCTATGGTTAAATTAAAGTAGGTTAACCCCAAGCCGGCCTGGTAGCCCATATCGGGTCGCTTCACATCGTAATCCCCGCTCGTATTGATCGTTGCCAGGGTAAAAGTCGGCCCCAAATTGGCCCGCAAAAAAAGAATTTTAAAACCGACCAATACCGGCAGTTCGATATTCCCGTAACGGACGGTCTGGCCACTACCATCCCCTGTTCTCAACCGGTAAGCTGCATGGTTGTAAACCAATTCCGGCTGCACGTACATGGCCGTCATCGGGATTTCGATTCGGGAAAAAAATCCCAAATTCCACCCTACGTTCTTCGATTCGAATTCATCCTGCATTCGGCTCGCCCCGTCGTATTGCGCCCCTTTTATATCCGTCGACAACATAGTGATCCCAAATTTCGCGCCGAAACGGATGGGCTGGGCCGAAACCGCAGTCGCCGCTGCCGCCAAAACCGCACACAATAAAATCGCTTTTTTCATCTTTTTAAGTTTAAATTCCAGGTCAAATGTATCAAAATTCGGGAACTCCGGTACATCGTTCCGGAGTTAGGT
>JAJQAW010000026.1 GCA_021203585.1 Rikenellaceae bacterium | reverse complement strand
ACCTTTACCGTTCAATGAAACAGAAATGCAGGAACGAATTCTCACCGAGGAAAACCCATTCTTGATCAGGCAAACCTATTTCAGTTTGCTTAGAAAACGCCCCTTCCGGCTGCAGGGCGGAGCTATCTTGTTTTGTGTGAGCGGACAGGCCGTCCTTTCCTTAAACTTGAAGGAATATACGGTGCGGGCGAACATGGAAATGATCCTCAATCCCGATTCGATGCTGATGATTCGCCGTGCGGATAAAGATTTTCGGGTCATTTTCTTCTATTTCAACCGGAGCATATACGAAGAGGCCCACCGGCAAATCGATCCAGCCTTTTTCCACCACATTCACCACAACCCCGTCTATACGCACTCTCTGTCCACGGCAGAATGGGCGGAACATCATTTTCACGTCATTCAAAACATTTACGAAGACTGGAAGAACCGATACCGGACCGCCATCCTAACCAACTACCTGAGAAATTTCCTGCTCAATATTTACGATAAACTGCAACGCGAAAAGGCGGAAGCCGCACCGGACAGCTACAAACGGAAAGAGGAGATTTTCCATCGGTTTATCGATTTGATCCATACCCATTGCACCCGGCACCGGGAGGTGGAATTTTATGCCGATAAATTGTGCATCTCAAAAAGATACCTGGCGTCCATTACCCGGCAAATTACCGGACAAACTCCGAAATATACAATCAATAAACGGCTGATTCAGGAGATTAAAATTTTGCTATCGTTTTCCGATGTGCCCCTTTCGGAGATAGCCGAAACGCTTTGTTTTCCCGATCAGTCCTATCTGGGCAGGTATTTTAAACGGTATACCGGAGAAACTCTACGCGCTTATCGATCCCGAATCACTTCCCTTTGAGTCGCTTCAACGGGCCCCGCAACCTCGGGAATTCTCGACCGGGCTGCAGCCTTCGGGACTGCCTATTCCCTACGGTCACCTTCCCCGAAGAGTAGCGGAAAGAGTCTGCAAAGGGGTGTTGCTTTCACCGGCACTCCGGTGAGAACCGGGATGCGGAGCTTTTTTTTCCATGGTGTAGGCCTGTGGAGGAAAATAAAGAATCGCCCAGATCGGGTCTTAAAAAGTAAGGGAAGAAAAGCGGAAGTTTATGGAACCGGATCGTAACCGTGCGGGCCCCAGGGATGACAGCGCAAAATGCGGCGAACCGATAAATAAAGTCCTTTGATAGGTCCGTGTTTGCGAAGAGCTTCCAGCGCATATTGGGAACAAGTCGGGGTAAACCGGCAAGCGGAAGGAAGCCACGGGGATACGGCCGATTTATACACCCGGATCAGCAGCACCCAGGGTAAGATGAGCGCCAGCCGCCAGCCGTTTCGGTATTTCCGTGAGTATTTTTTTAACCCCATGTTCAATTGCCGCATATTCAAGGACCTCTTTGGAACTATAAATAAACGCCAGAATCAACCGTTTATTTTCGGGCAACGGGATGGATGAAAGCCGGTGGCGGTTGAGCCGGTAGGCCTCGCGGATGCGGCGTTTCTGCCGGTTACGGATGACAGCCCGTTTGTGATTTCTCTTGCTTACCGAAACCAAAACCTGCGTAGCGGCCATTTCCCGGGCGGAAACCGGATCGACTACCATCCACACGCACCGTAAAGGATAGGCAAAAAAAGAAGAACCCTCCTCGAACAAGCGTTCGATCAGGATGCGATGGGTCAGTAGTTTATGTTCCTTACCGAAACTGCAAAGTGCCCTACTCATTCCATTAGGCCGTTTTACCCGGCTTTTTGGCCGTATTTTCTTTTTTCTTGAGCGAGCCTGATTTGGAGGCGGCGCTTTTAGATTTGGAACTGCTGCTTTTACGCCGGGTATCGGTTTTGAGATGAGATACATCGATGGTCTTTTTTTCCACCATAGTGACTTCCGGAATCTGCTCTCCGGAATTGTATCTGGTAATAAACAAATCCAGCGCCTTGACCATGGAAGGAGATTCCGGCGTGGGCGCCATCACGCGGATGGGAAGCCCGGCCTCTACCGCCGCCACGGCCGTTCCATTGCCGAAAACCGCGATCATCGGACGGATGGCGGCCGAATATTTGGCCGTCAAGATGGCTATTTCCGAAGGACTGTAAAAAGCCAGGATGTCGTATTTATCGAGATCGATCGCCTCGATATCCGCCGCTACCGCTTTCGATAAAATCACTTTATCGTATTTGAGTTTCAATTTATCCATGCTCTGCGGAATCTCCGGTTTATGGGAGTCCGGCAGCGGCAGCAGGTAATTTTCTTCCTTGTGCTTGACGATCACCTCCATCAGATCGGCAAAAGTGACCTTGCCGAAGAAAATTTTCCGTTTACGGTAAACGATATATTTTTGCAGGTAAAGGGCGATGGCTTCGGTTACGCAGAAATATTTCATATTCTCCGGTACACTTACGCGCGTCTCCTCGCAAATTTGGAAAAAATGGTCGATCGATGAACGGTTGGTAAAAATAACGGCCGTATGGCTGAGAATATCCACCCGTTGAGATAAAAATTCCTTCACAC
>JAJQAW010000259.1 GCA_021203585.1 Rikenellaceae bacterium | reverse complement strand
ATGCACTTCGCACCGAACCGGTGAAGCGGTTTATGCTGCCCGATACACTGGGCATCCTCAACCCGCAGGAAACCTTCGATTTCTGCCGGCAGATGACCTCCCGTTATCCCGAGCTGCATTTCGATTTTCATCCGCACAACGATTACGATCTGGCGGTAGCCAATATTTATTTTGCCGTACTGGCCGGTATCCGGGGGATCCATACCACGGTAAACGGTTTGGGAGAGCGGGCCGGAAACGCCCCCTTATCCAGCGTATTGGCCATTTTGCACGATCAATTGAAAGCCCAAACCCATTTGGTGGAAGAAAAGGTCAATCAAGTAAGCCGGGTGGTGGAATCCTATTCGGGCATTCGAATTCCCAACAATAAACCGGTGATCGGGGCCAACGTGTTTACCCAGACGGCAGGTATTCACGCGGACGGAGACAGTAAAAATAATTTGTACTTCAACGAATTACTGCCCGAGCGCTTCGGGCGCATGCGGGAATACGCTCTGGGCAAAACCTCCGGTAAAGCCAACATCCGTAAAAATCTGGAAGCACTCGGCATCGAACTGGACGAGACTTCCATGCGCAAAGTAACCGAGCATATCATCCAAATGGGCGACCGCAAAGAGATCGTAACCCAGGAAGACCTGCCTTACATCATTTCCGACGTACTGAAAAGCGGCACGATTGAAGACCGGGTCAGGGTGTTGAATTACTCCCTCTCCTCGGCTCATTCCCTGCGTCCGGTAGCTTCGGTCAAAATCGAGATCGACGGACAGGAATTCGAGGAAGTAGCCAGCGGCGCCGGACAGTACGACGCCTACATGCGTGCCATCCGGTACATCTATACTAAACAATTGAAACGGGATTTTCCGAAATTGATCAGTTATTCGGTCGATATTCCGCCCGGAGGCCGCACCGATGCCTTCGTGCAAACGATCATCACCTGGAGCTACCACGAAAAAGAGTTCAAAACCCGGGGTCTGGACGGCGACCAGGTGCTGGCGGCGATTAAAGCCACCACCAAAATGCTGAACCTGCTCGAAACGATGGAGTGACGATTCCCCTCTACCGCCCGGATTGGTTTTCTTCCAGGGCTTGTAGACCGAAACGGCGATCAGCAGAAGGAATAAAGCGGCCTGCAGGAAGGAACCGTACAAGCCGATGCGCGCCTGGCACAGGGATTGGGGATCGGTCCAGGCCGCAACACCTAACCGATCGGCGAACTCCAGAGACCGGTTGAAGTTTGGGATTGAAATAAAAGGTTCCCGGGAGAACCACCACACCGAAATCAACCATTTGACGGTAATCCATCGGTAAAAAAATATAAGGTGGAAAGTCCGTAGAAGAGGGCTGTGGTCACCGTCAGCATGGCTCCGGGAATCACCAAAACGTCATCCAACCACCGATTGACCGTTAGCGCCGTACAATTCCTCCCCCGTGCGGACAGGAACCGAGTCGACCACTGCCAAGGCCGATACACCGACCGCCCGGATTATCCCGAAAAGCAGGTGAAAGCATTTGCGGGTCTTTGTCCGCCGGGCTCTCCTGTTCCCATCCTACTTTTTAGCCGTTCGCTTGCCCCGTGCCGCCGTTTTAGCAGGTTTTTTATCCGGTTGATCCGCCATGATTTGTTGGGCCTGTTCGAAAGTCAGATTCGGCGCGTCCGTGCCCTTGGGCAGTTTATAATTGGTTTTTCCCTTACACAAATAGGGTCCCCAACGACCGTTCAAAACCTGCAGTTCAGGATCTTCGGCAAATATTTTGATGACCCGTTCCCGTTCCTGCCGGCGTTTTTCTTCGATCAGCTCGATCGAACGCTCCAGGGTGACGGTGTAGGGATCGTCCGTCTTTTTGAGGGAAACGAATTTGCCGTCATGCCGCACATAGGGTCCGAAACGCCCCACCCCGATCACGACATCTTTCTCTTCGTAGCTGCCTACCGTACGCGGAAGTTTGAATAGTTCCAACGCTTCCTGCAAGGTGATGGTGGCGATCAACTGACCGGCGGCCAGGTTGGCGTATTGCGGTTTTTTGCCAGCAATATCCTCATTTTCTCCCAATTGAACATACGGACCGAATCGGCCGATTTTCGCATAAACAGCAAGTCCGGTATGGGGGTCCGTTCCCAGCTCCCGGGTACTGTTGGCATGCTCCGCGGTCAGCGCCGTTTCTACCGTAGGATGAAAATCGCCGTAAAATTTGGCGATCATTTGGGTCCATTGCAACTGGCCTTCGGCAATCTCGTCGAATTCCTTTTCTACCGTAGCCGTAAAATTGTAATCCAGAATGGCCGAAAATTGACCTTCCAGGTAGTCGGTAACCACGATGCCGATATCGGTCGGAAATAGCTTGTTTTTCTCGGTACCGTGGTTTTCGGTCGCGGTTTTTTCCGTGATCTTCCCCGATGTCAATTTCAATTTCAGGTATTCCCGGGGTTGACCTTCCCGGCTCTCGCGCACCACATATCCCCGATTGATGACGGTGTATATCGTCGGGGCATAGGTGGACGGGCGGCCGATGCC
>JAJQAW010000276.1 GCA_021203585.1 Rikenellaceae bacterium | reverse complement strand
GGCAATAGCGAGAAAATAGATCCTTTGTCCCATCTTATTTCATTTTTTACAAACTCTTACATTATGAAGGAAAAAATTCTACCCTGGGTTCGAATCTCTTTTATCTCCCTGGCAGCTTTTTCGTTGGATCTGACCGGTTGCTCCAAGGATGATAAAAATATTGACGAAACCATAACCGTTGTGGGTTCGCCGTTGAACTTCGGCCCGGAAGCCGACAGCAAAAGCTTCGAGATACGAACCGAGGCTTCCTGGTCCATCTCCGTGGCTGACGGCCAGGCGGACTGGTTCGATCTTTCGGCCTAACGCGGTACCGCCGATGCTACGGTCACCGTAACCGTGAGTCCGAATCCGGGAGGAACCCGGACGGCCGAGTTGTCGATCGTCACCGCCGGCGATCAGGCGCAGGTAATCCTCCGACAAAGCGGAGAGTTGAGCGATGTGTTGGAAGTCTACATCGACGGAATTATCAGCCGGGACGAGACCACCGTTACCATCCAGGGATCGTATTTGGCCGATACCAACCTCGAAATTACCGATGTCGGATTTTTCATCGAGATCGACGGTAATTTTCAAAAATACAACCTGGGACCACAATCTTCTCCCTTCTCGACCTCGGTGAGTCTGGGTGCGATCGAGGGCGGCTACGCCTATTATGCCTATGTGGAAGCCTCTACCGGCGGAGTGGTCTACGGAGAAACTAAAATACTCAATCCCGCCAGCCATCTGGAAATCCGGGAATTGGTGGAGATGCTGGAAGAGAAGCCTCAAATAACCGGTACCAGCGGTTGGTATGTGATCGGAAAAGTGGTGACCAATACCACTAGCGGTAACTTCCCGAACGGATTCGCCCTGGTGGACGAACCGGTCTCCGGACAAGCTCTGGCCAATTCCGGGATTTACGTGGACCTGGGTTCCGCATCGAGCACCTATGATAACGGTCAGGTGTTGCGCGTGGAACTGGAAGAGCTGGAAATTAAATTGGTCGACGGTCTTCCTACCGTTTTAGCGACCGCCGAAGCGATCTCGTCAAGCGATGAGGTTATTTCCCTGACCACTCCTAATATGGATACCCGTCAGCCTGTGGATTACCAAGGAATGTATATCACCATCCATGACGTACAGACGGTATCCGAGTCATCCGTTAGCCTTTCCGATGCGGCGGGGGTGAGGATGCATACCATCGGTGGTAAAACCATTATCATCAAAACCAATCCGGGCGCCAGTTTTTACAGCCAAACCGTCCCCACGGAACAGGGCTCGGTTTCTGGTGTGGTGATGGGCATTCAGGACGGAGAAGCCGTGGTGATGTTGACCGGTTACAACGATCTAAACCTGACACAGGAAAGATTTAAAGAACTCAGTTACGATTCCTTCGTTCTGAACGGAGAGCTGATCGAAAGCATTCCGTCTACGGCTACCCTTTCCGCCAATTATTATGATTATACGGGAGTACCGACCGATATGCATGGAATTGCGTATGAATTATCGATAACCGGAGAGGCTGCGGAAGGTCTGTACGAAGTGGAGCATGCGGGAGATATCAGTAATTCCATCGGCAATGGTATATGGACCATCGCTATCAACGGAACTCCCGTTCAAGCCGGACCGGTAAGCTTTACCATTGGTGTTTATCATTACATTGCGACCTTTGACGAAAATGATAATCCACACTATGAGAAATATTACATCGATACCTTTACGGTAGATGCTACGGTTCTTCCGGCCAGTGAGGTTCCTTGGTATTCGAAAATTTCGCTGACAGGTACCGAGTCTACAGCTCCGACCGATGCTTCGCCCAAAGTAGTGGAGATCAACGGTGCCAACCAGACGGTAGGTTTTGTTTGGAATAACGGAGCCGAACTCGAGCGGGTAGGACGGACCACCGACGGGAAGGGTATCTCCCAACATGGTATGGTTCTGAATTACACCCGGGCGACGTCCGCCATGTATGCGACCGGCTGGGTGGATCACCTGGAAAAGGATGAAATCTTCGATATCGATTACAAGGTGAATCCCGATGCGGCCCTTCAGGCGATTCTGATTCTCGGTAAAGAAGCGGCCGGTACCCTGAATCTGGCCACAAACATTTACGGAAGCAGCACGGCTCCCAAGCACTGGTTCTTCGAATACTCGACCGATGGGGCCGATTGGACCGGAACCCAGGCTTTCGAGGTGACTTCGACCTCCGCTTCTTCATCGACTCCGATGGAATTCGATGTGACGGTCGGCTCCCTGAATCCCGGCGACAAACTGTATGTCCGATTCAGACCGCTCATCGGAGAAGATCAGGAACCGATCGGCTCCGTATTATCTTACAACGGACAGTTCGGTCTGGTAGAAGAAATCGTACTCCAGTAAGAACGTGGTTTTTTCGGGCGGAAAGAACGCCGCTTATCCTCAATCCGGGATGGACAAGCTGTCCATCCCGGATTTTTCGTATGGGAGAAAGTCGGAATTCCATTTTACCAGCGGGGGTATCTTTCGGAAATTACCCCGACTGATGGCACATGTAGTT
>JAJQAW010000203.1 GCA_021203585.1 Rikenellaceae bacterium | reverse complement strand
GGGTCTGCCTCATTACGTTCAGATAGCTGATCAACGGATTGAGAATCCGTACGCACCGCTCCTCCGGGTAAGTGGTATTATCTTGGTAATAAGAGGACTTCGTGAGAGAATTGCTCATTATTTCCGAAAATCCGTTGGCGGTCAGAAAATCCGACATGCTGTTGCGGATCCGATCCCGGTCGGGATGTTTGGCATAAGTGAGCGTCGAATGAACCTGTTCCGGGATTTCCACGTTATTGTACCCGTAAATTCTCAGGATTTCCTCGATCACATCCGCCTGCCGGGTGACATCGACCCGGTAAGCCGGGACTTCCAGCGATAGGAAATTTTCCGTTTCGCCCAGAATTCGGATTTCTAGTGCGGTCAGTATTTCGCGGATTTTTTCTTTTGGAATTTCTTTACCGATCAAACGGGCAACAAACGGGCAAGAGAGTTCTACCTGGGAAGGTTCGATCTTTTTCGGATAGATATCCACCACTTCCGAGCTGATTTTTCCTCCGGCCAGTTCCTGAATCAACAGTGCCGCATATTTTTGGGCGAAGGGGGTCATCTGAGGATCGATTCCGCGTTCGAACCGGAATGAAGAATCGGTGTTCAATCCGTGGCGTCGGGCTGTCTTTCGCACGCTCACCGGATTGAAATAGGCGCTTTCCAGGAACACGTTGGTAGTTTGTTCCGTAACTCCCGAATCCAGTCCCCCGAAAACACCGGCCATACACATCGGTCGGGTTTGGCTGCAGATCATCAGGTCTTCGGAGGATAATTTTCGCTCCACACCGTCCAGGGTAATGAAAGGAGTTCCTTCCGGACAGGTTTTGACAAGCACCGTTCGTCCCTCGATTCGATCTGCATCAAACGCATGCAGGGGCTGGCCCAGGGCATGCAGCACGTAATTGGTGACGTCTACCACGTTGTTGATCGGTTTTTGACCGATGCTGCGCAGGCGGTTTTGCAACCACTCGGGAGAGGGACCTACTGTGATCCCGCTGATCGTCAATCCCATATACCGGGGGCAGGCTTCCGTATCGAGCACTTGCACCGAATAGGGGTTATCGGTGTTGTCGACACGAAAAGCTTCGACCGAGGGCAGTTTCAAGTCGGTCGGTTGTCCGTTGCTACAGAGATACGCAGCCAGATCGCGGACCACTCCGTAGTGGGAACCGGCATCGATTCGATTCGGAGTTAGGCCGATTTCGATTTCATAATCTTCTTCGATTTGAAAATAATCCCGGGCGGAGGTTCCGGGCAGGCTTTCGGGATCGAGTACCATGATTCCTTCGTGATGGTCCCCCAAACCTAGGTAATCTTCGGCGCAAATCATCCCGTGGGATTCGATACCCCGAATTTTACTTTTTTTGATTTTAAAACCTTCCTCTTCTCCATGAGGATATAAAACGGTACCGATTGTGGCTACTGGAACCTTCTGGCCGGCAGCGACGTTGGGTGCTCCGCAAACGATTTGTACCGGTTCCGGGCCTCCCAGATCGACACTCGTCACGCTCAGTTTATCGGCGTCCGGATGTTTTTCACAGGTCAGCACATGGCCGACAACTACCCCCTGAAGTCCCCCACGAACGGTTTCGGTCTTTTCCATGCCGTCCACTTCCAATCCGATCGAGGTCAGTACCCGGGCTGTTTCTTCCGGGGAATAAGGGAGATCGATATACTCTTTGAGCCAATTGTAAGAAATTTTCATCGCTGTATTCTAAATGTACGCCGGGGCCGGTCCCTGACGGTTTCTGTCCGTAAAAAGCACCCGTCTATCTCCGGCTAAAAATTGTGCGCAAGATACACATTTATACCCTAAAATCCTATAACCGTTCTCCTCCTTTTTCGGAAGCTCAAACGCTTCCTGCGGTCGGTGGCACGAATTATGATGACCGTACGGAATAATTTTTTAGATTTGTAAAGATTATGACCGACTCCGGGAGGCACGGATTCTTAACCGGCGGCCCTTGTATTGAATCGAACAAACCGTTATGTTTCTTCTCTCCACGATAATTTCCCTGGCATTCTCCTGGGTTTGGTTAAAACCGACTTTAACCACCCTGTATGTCGTTTTTTTAATCATCGTGATCGGCCTGTTGATATACGACCGGCGGGATCCGGGAAAATCATGGGCATGGATCGCGGCAATTATTCTCATCCCCGTCATCGGTTTTATTCTTTACATGATTTTCGGCCGTAGTCACCGAAAAGAAAAACTCTATAGCCGCAAGGAGATTGCAGACCTGGAAATTCAGATGGAAACACTCAGCTCGAGGCAGTTGTATGAACTGAATAATCCGCTGCTGGAGCATCGCCCGGAAATAAAAAAATACAAGGAAATCATCACGTTGCTGCTCAATAACAGTAAAGCCTTGCTCACCGCCCGCAACCGGGTTACTGTACTGCACAACGGAGAACAGACCTTTCCCGCCATCATCGAGGCTCTGAAAAAAGCCGAATCTTTCATTCACATCGAATATTATATTTTCAAGAAAGATCGCGTGGGACGGGAAATCGCCAGAATACTG
>JAJQAW010000013.1 GCA_021203585.1 Rikenellaceae bacterium | reverse complement strand
CCGGATAAACGACGGCAGCAGGCGGGTCACCTTCAGCCTTGAGTGCGAAGTTCCGACCGAGGAATGGGACGCCAAAAAAGAAGAAGTGACCCACGATAATGTAAATTTTTACACCCTGATCCTATTTAAAAAATACCTCGAGGAAAAATACCACTTATATAAAAGCCAGGAAAAATCCGATCTGTTATCCCGTCTGAAAACCGAAGCACACTCGTTTATCAAAGGCGCCGGAATAGAAGGGATCGCCCGCAAAATGTTCGATTATTTTCACCAGGAAGACGGAATTCCTAAATACGACCAGTTTGTCGAAGCTTTCGAGAAATATTCCGGATTAAAAAAAGGAGAATACCAGGTACACTTGCTCGATTTCTCCATTCTTTTCCATACGGAAGAAAAAATTTTTGAGATGGACACCTACGAAGGCAAAACGATGGAGTTGAAACGGATGATCGAAAACAAATGGCTGGACGAACTGGCCATAGTAACCAAACCGGAAATTTGGAATGAAATTTACACCGATCCGGGCATTGACAAAGACTTATTCTTATGTCAATTTCTTCACGAATGGGAACATTATTGGGACGAGAAATACCAGGAGATCCAAGAGCGGGTGGGTAAAACCCAGCATTTGGATCCCCTGAAAGAAAGATCCTGGCGAAAATTCCAAGTCTTTATGGCTTGCTATGAACCGGGGGGTGATGTGATCCATACGGCCTATATGCTGGACGATATGGAATTATACCCCTTGGCCCTTATTACGATGCTGCAAATCTACAATCCGGAGGAGTGCCTGACCGAATATTGCGAATTGGAATTTGACGGCAGCGGTGAATGGGAATCCATTTGTTTGGATGAGGAAGATTCGCAGGAAGACTTTGCGCCCGACACTCCGGTATTCCACATTCGTCCTTATGAATATTAAAAACCGCGCCCCTATGAATACGTACCACGATTTCACCTTCTTCGATTACCTCAACCGGCATCTGGTCGGCATCATTCAGCTCAAAAGCATACATCGAACGGATTGAACTTTCGTTTGCACTGAGCAGCGCATTCGGCAATCATACCTGCCGATTTTACATCCGAGTGTCTTTAAAAAATTTCAGAGACCTGTCCCCGACGTAGAAGGAACTGGCCCACAGATATTTGCACAATATGTTTCCCGAATCGGGAAGTAAATTCGTCTCCTTCGTGTATCAATCCAACCGCGATTTGGATATCCGCATCACGGAAATAGAGGCATTTATCCGTCATTATGAAATCGCCGAAAATATCTTTCAGGGAATGGTTTCGGAATTTTTCCCGGATCAGGGATCCTGCACGTACAAAAACTGGATTCCGAGCCCTTTTTCCGGTATGCGATGGAATTTCTCAGACATGAACGGAATGCCACGGACAAAAAAACATTCCGGGAAAGGTACCGCGCTTTGACCCACCGGAGCTTTGAATTCGATTATCGGTTCCACGAAAAACTGATCGAAGGGTCCCTCGCCCATCCGGATCCTTGGAAGATAGAGATTACCGATGAGGAAATTTTGAATGTTCACGGCGCCAATCCGGAGGACTTACGACTTTTTGTGATGGGCAAACATATTCCGTACCACATTCCTCCTTATCCACCCACTATCGATCGGATTGTTATCGACGCGCTGGCATTGAAAGCCGCATTGCTTCATTTCGAGAAGACCGCCTTCCATATATTACCCGGTAAGATCCTGAGCTTAATTGAAAAGAAGGAACACGAAAGCCGACTGAAGGCCCGGGAGGTACCGCGCACACCGCTCCGGCATGAACCCAGCGGGCTGGAAGTCGGGGACTACATCTATATCCGAGAATACGCAGACCATTACCTCTTTGGAAAGGTCGCCTCGTTGGATGAATGGAACAAGAATTGGGTTCGATTCAATGGGTTGAAAAAGGATGGCCGCGAGAGCAAACGACCCTTAAAAATGGGATTCATACCGGATATCCGTTATATCCTAAAACCTGAAGTTGCCGAGCCGGAAATTGAAGCGGGCCGCATCAAATTCCCGCCCCGGTTTCTTCAGCTTTTTAAGGAGAAGGGCCACAAAAATCCTTTATTCAAAAATAGGCGAAAAAGCAGTTCATCATAGTGGTCAGCCGGCCGCTCAAACGAACACTATAAGCCGATTAATCTCACTGTTCGCAATCCCGAGGGCGACAACGAATCTTTGGAGGAAACCACCGGAGGATAAGCATACGTAATTCGCTCCTGTACCGGCAGCGACGCATCGTAGATCATCCGGTTGGTCAAGCAGTTGGCGACGTCGATTTCCAGCATGTTTTCTCTTTCGACCAGGCTGTCGGTCACCTCCACCGTCCACGGAGAGCACCACACGATGCCAGCCGGACAGCCATTAATTCGGACACGAGCCACGGAGCCCGGATCGCCCGTTTCCAACCAAACGCGGCCCCCGGTATCCTCCCAATGAAAGGTCCTGGAATAGCAAGCGGTTCCGGAATAAAAACGGATGCGCGGATCCTCGCTGGTAGTC
>JAJQAW010000282.1 GCA_021203585.1 Rikenellaceae bacterium | reverse complement strand
GGCCACACTGTTCAAAAGCTACGAGGGGATGATGGCGGGGATCAAGTTGAACCGTCTCTGAGGGCGGTTTATCGCAAACGAAAAAAAGCATTCCGATCGAGGAATGCTTTTTTCGCTATCGGAGCGCAGCCGTTAAAAAATATAACCGAATCCGATGCTGGCATAGATGGGATACAACGCAAAACTGATCGTTTCAAAATCCTTTTTAAAGATGTCGTTGAATCCCCAGGTGAGGTAGCCGCTCACCGCAAATTGCCGAAAGGCGCGCCATTCCGCTCCCAACTGGGTGCCCCAGCAGAAGCGGCGCAAGTCTCCGGAAAAATCGTAATAGGCCCGTTGACCGTTATCGATCACGGTTTTGTTTCCGGTCGGCACGCCGTTGCGGAGGTATCCGTCGTACACTTCTCCCTGAAATTGGCAGTCCGATACACACGAAAAAAAGAATCCGCCCTGTAATTTCACCCGCCGGTGCAGTTTGTACGCGGCCAGGATCGGCAACGTAATATAGGTATTGTCAAAGTCTGTCTTCACGCTTCCCGTCCAACGACCCGAAACGGGGGGTTCTCCGGGTTTGGAAATTCGCATCCCGTAATTTTTTACCCGGGCACGGGTATGCATGGCCTTGGTTTCCAGACGCAGTCCGGATACCAATCCCCACCGAGGATCGAGCCATTTGGTGACATTCCCTTCGATAAACAGGTTCAATCCCGGATTGTACCCTTTTACTTCCCGGATCTCTTGCGGCAAAGGCAACGGAGCGCTGCCCCCTACATTGAATCCGGCACGGATACTGTATTCCAATCCTTTAGCCGCAGCTCTTTCCAAAGCTTGCGTACGTGCGTCTTGAGCTGCGGAGGAAAAGACTCCCAGGCCGGCTGCCAGAAAGAGCGCGAGGTATCTATTTTTCATATCGGTAGGGGTTGGTGCGGTTAGATTAATAATGAATTTCAACTTCATCGACGTATAAGGTGCTTCCTATGGCTCCATTGAATTCTGCACCGCCCTGGCTGGAGGAGAAAACGACGGCCAGATTGTATTTATTAGCCGCTAATTTCTCGAGATCGACCGTCTTTCCGGGCAGCGTTTCGAAATCGATGGAGAAAGCAGTCCACTGGTCGGTCTGCTCTTTCAAATGCTCCGGGAAATAGGCCTGCATGATGCGGTAATTCGTATCCTGAACCGTTACTCCGTCCAGGTATTTCACCTGGTCGTTGGTCTCGTAAAAAATGGCGTAAATCTCGAAATTATCGGTAATATTCTCATTCGGCACATTGCTTTCCATATATACATCGCCCGCCTTATATTTATAATAACCGGTAAAAGATTTAGGAATCCGGTTGAAAGGCAATCCGAAATGAGTCGCTTTGAGCGCGTCCAGACTTCCGCTGTAGGAACCGATAAAGAGGTTTCCGGCAGCCATGTATTTTTGCATGGTCGCTCCGATTTCACCGGTGCTCCGGGTCTCGAGTTTGGCGCAATATCTGCTCACGCCTCCCCCCACGGCAACAGTCGGATATTCTTCGGCGGGACGGCCGGCCGAGAGAATCTGGTAGCCGGTATTTCCGCTGGCCCACAAAGGATAGGTATATTGTATGCCCAACTCCGGATTGTCGATGACTTCATAGAATTCGTAATATTCGAAACTTTGGCCCGCATGTTCGGCTTGCACGATCCGAAAATGTTCGAAATTGAACCGGGTCGGCATTTCAGCCGGAATACAAGAAACGGAATATACTTTGCTCCACTGACCGTCCTCCGAGGTAACGGTATACAGAACCGGCATGGAAGGATTGGAAAAATCACAGGCTGTTCCGCTCTCCGGTATACAAGTAGCTCCCGGAGTGAGCGTAAACTCGAGCGGCAACGCGGTCAGCTCGTCCAACTGCGCTTTCACCAGCAGTGTAATCCGGTCGTTTTCGATGATCTCCGAGACCAGAATATCGCCGGGCACCGTTACGGATTCGATATCGGCTTCCGTATTCGGTGCTTCCGATTGGATGCACGAAGTCATCGGCAATAGAAACAGACAAAGAACCGGAAGGAAAAGAAAAGTAGGATTCTTCATAACAACTGGGATTTAGATTCGTCGTATAAAATTAGCTTCTTTTCCGGCAAAATCAACTTTTATGGAAAAATTGAACCGAAAAACACGCGGAATCGAACCGCCGGACCGGCTCCTCTTACCGGTTTATGAAGGGTGCAGGGCGGACCCAATATTTCCCGGATATAGGACCTCGAAGGGATCGGGAAACGGGAACGGCCCCGGTAAAAAAGACAGCAAACTATTGGAAGTAAGAAAATAAAGCGTTATATTTGCACCTCGATTTGAAATCGAAAATCACAATTAAAGTAAATTCATGTACGCAATTGTAGAAATCGCAGGTCAACAGTTTAAAGTTGATAAAGGCCGGAAGCTCTATGTACACCGTCTCCAGGGAGAGGAAAACTCTGCCGTGAGCTTCGACAAAATCCTGCTAATTGACAACGACGGTCAGGTTAAGGTTGGCGCACCTGTAGTGAAA
>JAJQAW010000307.1 GCA_021203585.1 Rikenellaceae bacterium | reverse complement strand
GCATCCGGCACGTCGAAAATCGCATCTCCTGCAATTCTGACGGAAATATTTCCCGATATGGCAAGTAGTTCGATAGAAGGATTTTTCCGTAATTGCTTGAAAACCTGTTTTTGCGGTGCGGTAGCGAAATAGATCAAATTGGAATGTTCATCAATCTTCGTTATCTGAAATACCTTAATCTTGGGTTTTCCGTCAAGGCCGACCGTGGCCAATGCAATATCTTTGTTTTGCTTTAAAAAACCGTATGCCCGCTCCATGATTAGATTTCCGATTTATTTCCGAACCCAAACTTTTATTATCTCTCCGAATACTAATTTGTGGTAGCCGTTTGTTTCGGCGTAAGCATCAACCACAAATTTGCGGGCATCGTCCGTTTCAAAATCATCGGGGGAAACGGTAGTGATCTCAAACAGCCTGCATTCAATAATCAATTTCGCCTCTTTGAAAGTCATATTTCCCGCAGGTGTCTGTACTGCCGTGAGCCGGGTATTTTTCATCTTGTCGCCCCCGGACTGCATCCCGAAAGGCATAATGTCCTCTTTATACTCATCATCAAAATAGGACATCGTATACCCCTTATCCTTGCGGATCAGTTCCAGTGTGTAGCGGTTTGAGCGCAGGAAACACCACGTCGCCGGTTTATCGAAAAGAGTTCCCCAACCGCCCCAGCTGGCAATCATCGAATTGTAAAGTTCCGGAGTTCCTGCGGTCAAGACCGTGAAATCCTTATTTACGAGGGTAAAAACATCCTCTGGGATATCTTTCGGTTCGATCTGTTCGAAAAGTTCGCCGAACGATGCGGATTTTATCTGTTCGCGGGTCATTTTTACGACCGTGCTTTCTTCTTGCCCCGTAACCGCGTTGCGGCTATTGCCATTGCAACCCGAAAAAAGGAAGGTTACAATGGTCAGGAACATTAAAATAATGTTTCTCATAATTGTGGATTAATAACCGATGGTGAAACGCTCTTTATGATGAACCGGAATTTCCAATTCATCTACCATTGTTTTGGCGTAATCCTCAACCGAGATTTTGCTTTCGCCTTTATCGTTCACTATCAGGTCGTCTTTATCCAAACGGTAGTTTCCCGTGCGTTCGCCCGGCTCAAGACTGCCTGCCGGAGAGAAGAATACCCAGTCGATGTCTTTTTCGTTTACGAGGGTATTCAGGTAAAATTCGCCGAGTGACTTTACTCCGCCCATGATTTCCGCAGGGATAGCGCCCAAATCGACAACACGAAGGCCGGGAGCGACGAACAATGTTCCCGCACCGCCGACGATAAGCAAACGCTTAACGTCTGCTTTCTTCACTCCCTCAAGAATCAGGGGATACACTTTCAGGGTTTCTTCGTAAATTTTCGGATTGGTCCATCCCGGATTGAAGGCGCTGATAACGGCATCAGCATCCTTCGAGATTTCAGCCACTTTATCGGCATCGGACACATCGGCCTGAACGATGGTAAGGTCTGCGTTCGAGATTTTAATACTTTCGGGGTTGCGGACTACCGCCGTTACTTTGATACCCCGGTTTAATGCTTCATTCAGGATAGCGGAACCTACATATCCGCTTGCTCCTATTAACACGATCTTTTTCATTGCCCTACTTTTTTTATGGAATGGATTGATATAATTAACAATGCAAAAGTACAGCCCTATGTAAAGGCAGTGATAATAAATCAGTGGCAAATAATGGTAAATCTCCGCTTAAGGATTATTTCTTTGCGGAATCCCGAAATCGAGCAGGCGTTGTTCCTGTGTGTTTTCGGAAATACTTGGTAAAATTGGTCGGTTCGTCAAAACCCAATTCAAAACCAATCATTTTAGCTGACAGGTTGCTGTATGAGAGTAAACGTTTAGCTTCAAGGATAATCCGTGAATCGATATAGACTTTCGGCGTTTTTCCGGTAAGCGCTTTAACTTCTTTGGATAGCGTCTTTTCGTTTACACCCAGCAAATTGATATAGTAGTCCGTATTCCTGTTTTTATTGAAGTGTTGTTCCACGACGTTAAAAAAGTTCCGTCTAACATTACTGACTACGGGTGAATGGAATTTTGTTAGTTTGCGTTCGGTTTCAAGTAAAATAACCCGCAAAAAACTTTGGGCTATACCTGTTTGGAAATTGTCCGTAGTTTTTTTTCAATTCTTCGCCCAATAACGCGATTATAGTTTCACTCAGTTTCGGACAAAGCGACACGGTCCTATTCAGGTTGACCGGATTGAGAATTTCAGAGGTGTACAAAAAAGCGGCATCGAGTTCGGTTACGGTAAAAAAAGAACCTGTGAAAAGTATCAGTTTGCCGGAATAATCAGATGTTGTATCGAACTCGCAAACTTGCCCCGCAGATATCATAAGAATTTCATTCGCTTTTATGGGAATATCCCGAAAATCAATTCGGAAAACAGATTTTCCTTCGGCAAGCCAAACAATTTGATAAAAGTTAGCCTTATGGGGCTTTCCCAATAGTTTTGGCAACTCCCGGATAAACTTCAAATCCTTTACCTCAATCTCGATTGGTAAAGCCTTGAAATCAAATG